>JADFSQ010000017.1 GCA_022560715.1 Bacteroidota bacterium | reverse complement strand
TTTTTCGCACCATTCTTTAATTGAATCCCTGATATCGTTCTTACACAACAACTACATACCTTCAACTCTTGACAATGATTCAGTTTCAATCCAAAAATCATTTCCAAGTTGGTAGTATCCACCCCGAATAAGCAACCGGATATTTCTGAATTCAAACTTTGCAATCCATTTGTTGTTTGGGTCTCTTAACTCAAATGATTCTTTGAAATGTCTCCGTAGTGTTTTTGACCAATTTTCATTTTCATAAATATCTTCAAATTCTTCAAACTTTAATCCGGGTGGGGGTTCGGTAGGATATTTTATCCTGAATGAAAGCACTGAATATTTTATCGGTTCTGTTTAGATCATTGATGCTTAATATTGAAGTATTATTACTAAAATTATCACTTGTGAGTCTGAACCCCAATCCCCAAATAATTTCTTGTGGCAGTGCAAAATGAAAATTTAGGTTGTGAGTAAAGTCTATATCTAAGGTATGTCTTTTTTCCTTGCCAAAAAAGTCAAAAGTTCTCTCTGTGTAGTCATAGTAGGTCTGTATTCGTGATTCAGAGCTATTGGGAAATATATGCCACCATTTATGAAGAAAATTAAATCCCTTATATTTGGCCTTATCCTTTATCTTTTCTGCAAAGTCCGGGGGATCTGTAAGAATAGGAATCTCTACAGTCTGATCTTTATCAATATTAAAGAATTCTGCAGAAAGTGACATTGTGTCTTTTTTAGAAATAGTTAGATCCGACCTAAAACCCGTACGAAAAGAATGCCAACTATCATTGGATTTTTCACCACTGGGGTCTTCAAATTCGTCTCGATTAAAAAACTTTCCAAAGATTCTATAAGTAAAATTATCGGATATCTTTGCTCCGTAACGGGTTTCTACAAATCCCTGTTCTTCGTTGCCGCCTCCCGATGTTACGAAGAAGCCCTGTGTATCTTTTGAATCTTTAGTGATTATATTAATGACACCATTTACTGCGTTTGCACCCCATATGGTGCCGCCGGGACCCCTTATAATTTCTATACGGTCAATATCTTCGAAAATTGAATCTATTTCGTATGTGCCATTACCAATACTATCAGTTTCAATTAATCTACTAAAATAAGGAACTGTTAATATGACTGAATCTAGAACAATATTATCTCCAAAAGTTGGGTCGAATACAGAAGGACTAATTTGTGATACAAAATTAGATGTTGAAGTTCCAAATACAGGATCAAAACTATAACCTAAAAGGTAAGACGGCAGCCCATTTGTTCTAACAGGGCCAATTTCATGGTTATATGTAATAATAGGATATTCTTCGACATCTGTAGAAAAATTTATGGCATTATCAGGATTGATTACATCGGAATCTAAACTGGCAAAATCCTTATCACAGGCAATAAAACCTCCAAATATAAATATTGTTAATACAATATTTTTTAAAACTATATTTCTCTTTTTCATGTGTCTATTTTATTGTTTTTTAACGGTCACATGCTGTTCGCTATTAATCATTCCCTTGGGTGATATGCTTTTTAACATGCTCGTTTCATGTATTTTATTACTAACTTAAAACTTGGGTATTGTAAAATTCGGTATAAGCTTCTGCAAAAGTTTCTGGATTGTGATACTCTAAAACAGGTTTTTCGCAATTATTTAAATAATCTTGTAATTCTGTTGGGATTTCTTCTGAACCAATAATTAATGCATCTGAATAATCTACAGCAACTTTCATGATATTATTATAAGTTGGGTTTCTTAAAATTTCGATAGCATCGTCTGCTAGATTATCAAACTTTATTTTATTAATCATGTCCTTATTTAACGCACCATCAAAACTTTGATTGTACAAAGAAGTTACTATTTTGCTACTTGCAAATAAAGGTTCATCTTTATAATATTCTTTAAGGTAAAGAGGTAAAAGAGATGCCAACCATCCATGTACATGAATGATATCAGGAGCCCAATTCAATTTTTTAACGGTTTCTATTACACCTTTAGCAAAGAAAATAGAACGCTCATCATTGTCCAGAAATAATTTTCCATCCTCATCAGTTAATGTTGCTTTACGTTTAAAATATTCTTCACTATCAATAAAATAAACTTGTATTCTTTCTTTCGGAATTGAAGCTACTTTAATAATAAGTGGCATATCTAAATCATTAATAACTAAATTAATTCCAGATAATCTTATTACTTCATGAAGCTGATGCCTTCTTTCATTAATATTTCCATATCGAGGCATGAAAATTCTAATTTGACCTCCTTGTTTGTTTACCATTCGAGGAGCTTCAAACGACATTGACGAAATTTCAGTTTCGGGTAAATAGGGTACTACTTCAGACGACACATACAATATTTTCTTATCCTTCATAAATCTATATGCTTTAATATTAATGAACTCGTTTTAACTTTTTCTATTGCCTAAAAAATTGCCGAAATTCGCCCATATTCGTTACTTTTCTAATACGTATCGCTGCTATGTACCGCAAAAAGTGTCTCATCTGGACAAATTTCATCTCATTTTCGGTTAAATACTAAAAATTAAAACGAGTTCAATATAAAAAACACGCAAAATTACAAAAATTATGCAGATTAACAGTAATATATTAAGTTTACACGCTGTTAATTTTTTACTAAAATGAAGGTGTTAAGTACAAAAGAGGATATTTCAATACTAATTGAAGAGATAAAGGCTCAAAATAAAAGTGTTGGGTTTGTGCCAACAATGGGAGCTTTACACAATGGTCACTTGTCTTTAGTAAGAAAAGCTTTAAATGAAAATGACGAAGTTGTTATTAGTGTTTTTGTAAATCCTACACAATTTAACAAAAAGGAAGATTTAGAGAAATATCCACGAGATTTAGAATGCGACATTAAATTGCTTAAAACGCTTTCAAATAACAATATTATAATATATACTCCTTCTATAAATGATATTTATGGAGCGAACATTAAGGCTTTAAAGTTTGATTTTGATGGATTAGAAAACGAAATGGAAGGTAAATTTCGCCCTGATCATTTTGATGGTGTGGGAACAGTTGTAAAACGATTATTCGAAATGGTTAAACCTGATACTGCTTATTTTGGAGAAAAAGATTTTCAGCAATTACAAATTATTAAAAAACTTGTCGAAAAGTTTCAGCTGTCTGTGAAGGTAATTGGCTGTGAAATTTATAGAGAAGAAAATGGTTTGGCTTTGAGTTCCCGTAACCAACGTTTAAAACCTGAACAAAAAAAAGCAGCACCAGCTATTTTTAAAATATTAAAATCAGCAAAAGAAAAATTCAAAGAACAAAGTGCTAAAAAAATAACAGATTGGGTGGTTAAAGAATTTGCAAAACATAAGTTATTAGAGTTGGAATATTTTATAATCGCAGATGTTAAAACCTTAAAAGAAATTAAAATAAAATCGAGTAAAAAAACATATCGCGCATTTATTGCTGTTTATGCTGATACTGTTAGATTAATAGACAATATCGCACTAAATTAAATATCTTTGACACAATTAAATTATAGCTATAACATTGAATAAAAAAACAAAAAGGGTTATAAAAATCGGAATTCCGCTGTTATTAGCCATTTTTTTTGGGTGGTACACATTTTCGAGGATTCCGGTTTCAGACATTATTCCTTATTTTAAAAACGCAAATTACAACTGGATAATTCTCGGTGTTTTTTGTGGGCTTTTAAGTCATTTATCTCGTGCATACCGATGGAAATATTTGCTGGAGCCAATGGGTTACAGCATAAAATTTCCTAATAGTTTAATGGCTGTATTTATAACATACCTTGCCAATTATGGCATTCCAAGATCAGGAGAAGTATTACGCGCAGCAGTTTTAACCAATTATGAGGACGTTCCTTTTGAAAAAGGCTTTGGAACTATAATAGCAGAACGCATAGCAGATTTTGTTGTTTTACTGGGCATTATAGCATTTGCGCTTTTCCTTCAGTTTGAATTTATTTACGATATTTTAACGACATCGTTTCAGCCAACAAAACTTATTTTTGGAGGTCTTGTTGTGCTTGTAGTATTTGTAATTCTATTCGGTTATATAAAAAGAAGTAATTCTAAAATAGCTTTAAAAATCAAGCAATTTTTAAAAGGGCTGATTGAAGGGGTTTTGAGTATTTTTAAAATGAAACACAAATGGGCTTTTATTTTTCATACGCTGTTTATTTGGGCAATGTATGTACTCATGTTTTATATTTCAACATTTGCAGTAAATGAGTTAATTAACATTCCGTTTGGCGCAATATTAATTGCATTTATTGCAGCCAGTTTTGCAATTGCAGCCACCAATGGAGGTATTGTTGTGTATCCTCTCGCGGTTGTCGCAGCATTTTCTTTATTCGGAATTCCAGAAGCACCAAGCTTGGCATTTGGATGGATAATTTGGTCTGCGCAAACTTTTTTAATCATAATTTTAGGCAGTTTCTCGTTTGTGTTTCTGCCAATTTATAATAGAATTAATAAAAAAAGCGTTTAATCACTTTAATCATTATTGTTTACCTTGCAATTATCAAATCTCAAATCATTTAAGTTATGAAACGAGCATGTTAAAATTTTTATCGCCAAAGGAGAATGATTAATAGCGAACAGCATGTGACCTATAAAAACAATAAATTTAAACACATGAAAAATTGTATCTACACGTTTATATTAACTTTTTGCATTAATACATTAACAGCACAAACCATTTACGAAGAATTTGAATCTTATAAACTTGGAGAAACAAGACAAATTAAAATTCAATTACCAAGAAATTACGACGAGAATACAGACCAATCCTATCCTTTATTTATAGTTTTTGATGGCGATTATATGTTCGAGGTTGTTGCAGGAAATGTCGATTATTATTCCTATTGGGAAGATATGCCAGAAGCAATTGTAGTCGGAATTAACCAAAGCGATACCAGAAACGACGATTGCTATTATTCCGAACAAAACGATTTACCTGTAGAAAGTGGAGCCGATTTTTTCGAGTTTATTGGTATGGAACTCATTCCGCATATAGAAAACAATTACAGAACCGAAAACTTTAGAGTTGCAGTTGGTCATGGAGAAACAGCAAATTTCATTAACTATTTTATGTTGAAAGCAAAACCATTATTTCAGGCATATATAGTTATTAGCCCAAGTTTAGCTCCGAGTATGAACGACTATATTTCACAACGATTACAACAATACGAAACCAAGCTATTTTACTATTTGGCAACGGCGAGCAACGATATTAAATCTATAAAAAAAGATACTGAAACTTTAAATACAGCCATCACATCTATAGACAATAAAAACATACTGTATAATTTCGATAATTTTGAAGGTGCAACCCATTATTCTGCTCCTGCACACGCCATACCAAAAGCGTTAGAAAGTATCTTTTACGTGTTTCAGCCAATAAGCAAAAAAGAATATAAAGAAAGCATACTCACTTTAGAAACTTCTCCGGTTGAATATTTGTTAGACAAATACAAAGTCATTAGTGATTTATTCGGAATAGATAAACAGATTCTAATCAACGATTTTAAGGCTATTGCGGCTGCAATTAAGAAGAAAGAACAATGGGATTATTTTGAAGATTTAGGCAAACTTGCCCGAAAAGAATATCCGGATACTGTATTGGGAAATTACTATTTAGCACGTTTTTACGAAGAGAATGGACAGCCAAAAAAAGCGATGAGAACCTATAGATCTGCTTATGTTTTTGAAGAAATTGCAGGGATAACTAAAGATTTAATGTTGGAGAAAGCAGACGAAATTAAAGCAGATTTTGGATATTAATGGGAATAAAAACTATAGTAAAAACCACTTTTTTTTGTCAGAGTTGTGGCACTCAATACAATAAATGGCAAGGACAATGTACAGCTTGTAAGGAGTGGAATACCATTGTAGAAGAAATTATACAGAAGCCAGAAAAGAGCGATTGGAAATTACCAACAGCAACTTCCAAACGGGTATCTAAACCTTTAAAAATTAGTGATATTGATTCGTCTGAAGATGCACGATTAAAAACTTCAGACAATGAATTTAATCGTGTTCTTGGTGGTGGAATTGTTCCCGGAACAGTCATCTTACTTGGTGGAGAACCAGGAATTGGCAAGAGTACACTAATGCTTCAAATATCTTTAAAACTACCCTACAAAACGCTGTACGTTTCAGGAGAGGAAAGTCAGAAACAAATAAAAATGAGAGCAGAACGCATTCATCCTAATAGCGAAAACTGCTACATATTAACTGAAACAAAAACTCAAAATATCTTCAAACAAATTGAGAATTTAGAACCAGATATTGTAATCATAGATTCTATCCAAACCTTACATAGCGATTATATCGAGTCGTCTTCCGGCAGTATTTCGCAAATAAAAGAATGTGCTGCGGAGTTTATAAAATTTGCTAAAGAAACTGCAACTCCTGTTATTTTAATCGGTCATATTACCAAGGATGGCAATATTGCTGGGCCAAAAATTTTGGAGCACATGGTGGATACGGTTTTACAATTTGAAGGCGATAGAAACCATGTATTCAGAATTCTTCGAGCACAAAAAAACAGATTTGGCTCTACCAACGAGCTTGGTATTTACGAAATGCAAGGCACAGGTTTGCGAGAAGTAACGAATCCTTCAGAGATTTTAATTTCAAAAAAGGATGAAGAATTAAGTGGCAACGCCATTGCTGCTACATTAGAAGGAATGAGACCTTTAATGATTGAAGTGCAAGCCTTGGTAAGCACAGCAGTTTACGGAACGCCACAACGTTCTGCTACTGGATTTAATGCCAAACGCCTCAATATGTTATTGGCAGTTTTAGAGAAGCGTGCAGGGTTTAGGTTGGGAGCAAAAGATGTTTTTTTAAATATTACTGGAGGTATTACAGTAGATGATCCAGCAATAGATCTGGCAGTTGTAGCTGCTATTCTATCTTCAAATGAAGATGTGGCTTTACAAAAAGATTATTGCTTTGCAGCCGAGGTTGGACTCTCTGGAGAAATTCGCCCTGTACATCGTGTGGAGCAACGTATTCTCGAAGCTGCAAAATTAGGCTTCTCAACCATTTTTGTGTCTAAATACAATAAGATATCTTTAAAAAACACAGCTATTAAAATTCAACTCCTTTCTAAAATTGAGGATTTGGTTGGAATTGTTGTTTAATTTAAAATAATATGAAGCATATTAAAATTGATTCAAAAGAAATAAAGGATTGGGATTCTTTTCATAATATATTTGCTAAAACATTTGAATTTCCAGATTATTATGGAAAAAATATGGATGCCTGGATTGATTGTATGGATGAATTAGTAAATGAAATAACTCTTTTAGATTTGGGAGACTGTTCTGAATTGAATATAAAGTGTCCTGATATTGTTGAAGCTATTTTAGATTGTTCTGCTTTTGTAAATTATAGAAAGCTTGAAAGTAAAGAAACCCCTGTCCTTTTAGTTTCAATGTTTACTTAATCTTGTTAATCCTTTTTATTCTTATTTCAACACCTATTTTCTTAAAAATCATTAATTTCGCAGTCTTATTAGAAACGTGAGAAAATGAGCCAAAAGTTCCCTGAATATAAAGGACTTGATTTACCAAAAATAACAGAAGAGATTCTTAACTATTGGGAAGAACATAACATCTTCGAAAAGAGTGTGACTACTCGTGAAGGAGCAACACCTTTTGTGTTTTATGAAGGACCACCTTCTGCAAACGGATTGCCAGGAATTCATCATGTTATGGCTCGTGCTATTAAAGATATTTTTTGCCGTTACAAGACCCAAAAAGGCTTTCAGGTAAAACGTAAAGCAGGTTGGGATACACATGGTTTACCAATAGAACTTAGTGTAGAAAAAGAGCTCGGAATTACCAAAGAAGATATTGGCAAAACCATTTCGGTAGAAGATTATAATTCAGCCTGTAGAAAAGCAGTGATGCGATACACAGATGTTTGGAACGACCTTACCAAAAAAATGGGTTATTGGGTAAATATGGATGATCCTTATGTTACCTACGATCCAAAATATATGGAAAGTGTTTGGTGGTTGCTCAAACAAATTTACAACAAGAAATTGATGTACAAAGGCTACACAATTCAGCCTTATTCACCAAAAGCAGGAACAGGCTTAAGCTCGCACGAACTGAATCAACCAGGAACCTATCAAGACGTAACAGATACTACTGTTGTTGCTCAATTCAAAATATTGCTTTTAGAGAAGCAAGACATAAAAGTCTTCCCTTTTGGGGAAGATTTAGATGGGGCTTTCTTTTTAGCATGGACAACCACACCTTGGACGCTTCCAAGCAATACAGCATTAACCGTTGGCAATAAAATTGATTATGTGTTGGTCGAAACTTATAATCAATATACATACCTTCCTATAAAAGTAATTTTGGCTAAAAATTTAGTTGGAAAGCAATTTGCTGGAAAATTTAAAATAGCTGAACAAAGGTCAGAATTGTTAGATTACAATTCAGGAGATAAAATTATTCCATACTTTATTTCAGGTGTATGTAAAGGCAAAGATTTAGTCGGAATAAAATACGAACAATTATTACCTTATGCCTTGCCAAACGATAATCCAGAAAACGCCTTTAGAGTTATTTCTGGAGATTTCGTAACGACCGAAGATGGCACAGGAATTGTACATACAGCACCAACTTTTGGTCAGGATGATGCCTTGGTTGCAAAACAAGCATCGCCAGAAGTTCCTCCATTATTGGTAAAAGATGAAAATGGTAATTTAGTACCATTGGTAGATTTACAAGGACGTTTTCGTCCAGAAATGGGAGAATTTGCTGGCAAATATGTAAAGAACGAATATTATGAAGATGGAGAAGCGCCAGAACGTTCTGTAGATGTAGAAATTGCGATTAAATTAAAGGAAGAAAATAAAGCCTTTAAGGTTGAAAAATACAAGCATAGCTATCCAAATTGTTGGCGAACAGACAAACCCATTTTATATTATCCTTTGGATTCTTGGTTTATTAAAGTGACAGATGTTAAGGATAGAATGTACGAGCTTAACAAAACCATAAACTGGAAACCAAAATCTACAGGAGAAAAACGTTTTGGCAACTGGTTAAAAAATGCAAACGACTGGAATTTATCACGTTCGCGTTATTGGGGAATTCCGTTACCAATTTGGAGAACCGAAGATGGTAAAGAAGAAATCTGTATTGGCTCTGTAGAAGAATTAAAAGACGAAATGCAAAAAGCAGTTTCAATGGGATTTATTCCATTGGATATTTTTGCTGATTTTGAAGTGGGAAACTATTCAGAAGAAAACTATGCTAAAATAGATTTACACAAAGACATAGTCGATAAAATTGTGTTAGTATCTGAGTCTGGACAACCAATGCATCGTGAAAACGATTGGATTGATGTGTGGTTCGATTCAGGAAGCATGCCTTATGCACAATGGCATTATCCATTCGAAAATACCGAAATGATTGATAAAGAGCTTGGGGCTTTCCCAGCCGATTTTATTGCTGAAGGTGTTGACCAAACCAGAGGTTGGTTTTACACGCTTCATGCAATTAGCACGATGGTTTTCGATTCGGTTGCATATAAAAACGTGATGTCCAACGGATTGGTGCAAGACAAAAAAGGACAGAAAATGTCCAAACGTCTCGGCAATGCAGCAGATCCTTTTAAAACTCTAAAAACCTTTGGCGCAGATGCCACACGTTGGTATATGATTGCCAATGCAAACCCTTGGGACAATTTAAAATTTGATACTGAAGGCATAGCAGAAGTAAGACGTAAATTTTTCGGAACACTTTACAATACATTTTCGTTCTTTTCACTATATACAAATTTGGATAAATTCAGCTATAGCGAAGTCGAAATTCCTTTAAAAGAAAGACCAGAAATTGACCGTTGGATTTTATCTGAATTACATACACTTATCAAAAAAGTAGATGCTTTTTATGATGATTACGAGCCAACAAAAGCAGCACGAGCCATTTCAAATTTTACTCAAGAATATTTAAGCAATTGGTACGTGCGTTTAAGCCGAAGACGTTTCTGGAAAGGCGATTATCAAGAAGATAAAATTTCGGCGTACCAAACCTTATATACATGTATGTTAACCATTGCAAAATTAGGAGCGCCAATTGCCCCTTTTTATATGGACAGATTGTATTTAGATTTGAATTCGGTTACAAAAAAGGAATCATTTGAAAGTGTACATCTCGCGGATTTTCCTAAATATGATGATTCGTTTATTGATAAAAATTTAGAACGAAAGATGGAAAACGCACAGATAATATCGTCGTTGGTATTATCGTTAAGAGCTAAAGAAAAAATAAAGGTGCGTCAGCCACTTCAAAAAATAATGATTCCAGTTGATAATAAAGCTCAAAAGGAAGAGATTTTAGCAGTTGCCGATTTAATAAAACATGAAGTTAATGTGAAAGAGATTGAACTTTTAGAAGACGCTTCAGATATCTTGGTAAAGCAAATAAAACCCAATTTTAAGGTGTTAGGACCCCGTTTTGGTAAAGACATGCAATCAATTTCTGACGCTATTAGTAAATTTACTTCAAAAGATATAAATAAAATGGAACAAAGTGGTATTTTTGCCGTCGAAGTAAATGGAGAAAGTATTACTTTAGAACGTGATGATGTAGAGATTACTTCACAAGATATTGAAGGATGGCTTGTTGCTAATGAAGGTGCTTTAACAGTGGCATTAGATATTACTTTAACCGATGAATTACGAAAAGAAGGGATTGCTCGTGAGCTCGTTAACCGCATTCAAAATTTACGTAAAGATTCAGGGTTTGAAGTGACAGATAGAATAAAAGTTACACTTCAAAAGGATGATAAAATAGTTGAGGCAATTCATTCAAACCTTGAGTATATTAAAACAGAAACCTTGACCGAAGAATTAGAAATTATAGAACAGATAGACAATGGTATTGAAATTACTTTTGACGATGTAAAAACCAAATTGTTTATTAAAAAACATTAAGATTATGGCAATAGATATAAATAACAGATATGCAGATGCTGATTTAGCAGAATTTAAAGAACTAATACACAAAAAAATAGAGAAAGCACAGCACGATTTAGAGCTTATTAAAAGTGCTTATATGAACGACCATAATAATGGTACTGACGATACCTCGCCTACATTTAAGGCTTTTGATGAAGGTAGTGCTGTGATGAGTAAAGAGTCGAATTCGCAATTAGCTATTAGACAAGAAAAATTTATTAGAGATTTAAGAAATGCACTTATTCGTATAGAAAGTAAAACCTATGGCATTTGTCGTGTTACAGGAAAGCTTATAAATAAAGAGCGATTAAAATTAGTGCCTCATGCAACGTTGAGTATTGAAGCTAAAAACATGCAGAAATAATTATTATTACAGATATAACTTAAAAACGTCTCAAACCCGTCCCGATAATTATCGGGAGTTTTCTGGAGAGGCGTTTTTCTATTTCACCAAAAAATTTATACCCTTTTATGTCATTAAAAAAGGCTTCAATTCTTATTCTTATTATTTTACTTGTAGACCAAATTTCTAAAATTTACATTAAAACACATTTTGTATTAGGTGATGGAGAAAAAGTGTTCAACTGGTTTCAAATTTTATTCATAGAGAATAATGGGATGGCTTGGGGGGCAAAATTGGGTGATTTTTTATCTTTTATTTCTGATAGAACAGGAAAATTAATTTTAACAGTGTTTAGACTTGCTGCTATTGTTGGCATTGGTTATTGGCTCGTTAATACAATAAGAACAAAAGGTTCTAAAATTTTAATAGTTGCGATTTCATTGATTTTTGCGGGAGCTTTAGGGAATATTATAGATTCAGTATTTTATGGCGTTTTATTTAGTGATAGTTATGGGGAAGTATCCACATTTTTACCTAAAGGGAAAGGATATGATACTTTGTTTCACGGTAGAGTTGTAGATATGTTGCATTTCCCAATGTGGAAAGGTTATTTACCAGAATGGTTGCCATTTTTGGGTGGACAATATTTTACGTTTTTTAACCCAGTTTTTAATATTGCAGATGTGGCAATAAGTTCAGGAATAGGCTTGCTTTTAGTTTTTAATAAAAAGGCTTTTCCTAAAGAAGATATTTCTAAAGAAGTAATTCAAGAAGATTAAAAGCCAATTATATTTCATTAAGCGAGTTTCGTCGATATACGAAACAAGGCGTCTCCTTGATTTACAATTGGAGCTTCATTAACATTAAAAATATATCCCGAATTTTCGGCTTTTACAAAATGATGAAATTTGCCAAAAGGACCTGTAATATGACCAATAACATCTCCTTTTTTAACTTTAGAATTAATAGCAATTGAAGCTCTGAACATTCCTGAATATTTTGCACGTATCCATTTGCTTTCAGCTATAAACACACATTTCTTTTTCGGTTTAGATATCCTGAATTTTGCATTCAGCATTCCAAAATGATTTAAAATACGTTTTGCTCCGTTTACTCCTGTATTGGTTATTGTAGTATTAAAATGAAAAGATTTTCCACCTTCAAACAGCAACATGGGAATCCCAAGTTTAAAACAGGTATTTCTAAATGATTTCTTAAGATTTTTAGAATATAACACAAATGGAGCACCAAAAATAGAAGCTAACTTTTTTAGCTGAGAATCATCATTTACAATCCTGATTTGTGCTGCATTAAAACGGTTAGCTGCTCCAGTATGGTAATCTATTATTAAATCTACTTTTGGTACAATTTCTTGCACCAGTTTATAAGCAACACGACTTGCTAAAGAGCCGGATTTGGTTCCAGGGAACATTCGGTTTAAATCTCTTCCATCAGGAAATGCTCTATCCATATTAAGAAAACCGAAAATATTTATAACAGGAATACAAATTATCGTACCTTTTTTGGGTTTGTTAATTCCTTTTGCAATAATCTGCCTAACAATTTCTACACCATTAACTTCGTCGCCATGTATGCCAGCAGTAAATAAAACTATTGGTCCGGATTTTTTTGAACGCTCGATTATTACCGGAACTTCAAGTGTGGTTCTTGTGTGTAATTTTGCAACATTAAAATTAATTTCACGTCGTTCGCCAAGTGCTATGGCTTCTCCTAAAATATGTAGTATGTCAGTTTTTGAGGCAATCATAAATTTCTATTTCAATTGTTCTTTATTAATTTTAATTGTCGAAATGTAATCTTTGGTAATTCGAACAATTATTTAACCAAAAATAATAATGCACTAAACTTAATTCAGTTTTTAAAAGGGAAAGATAATAAATTTGAATAACAATGTTTTGCA
>JADFSQ010000341.1 GCA_022560715.1 Bacteroidota bacterium | reverse complement strand
ATGATATCTTTTTTATAAAAGATACTTTCGTTTTTTTATTACCCTGTATTTTTAAGTCGGCAACTAAATACTCTTGAGATTGCACATTAAATTGTACAAACAAAAATAAAAAGAATAAAATGTATCTCATTATTGCGAATAATATCGTTTTATAGTTTCTTCAACTGGTTTGTTTTGTGGTGTAAATTGATTATCGTTTTTTCCTCCAGAATTTTCATGATTATGAAACCATTTCCAAATAAAACCTCCAGCAAACCAATCTTCACTCCAAAAGGTTTCAAACAATGCTTGAGTTGTGTTGGTTTGTCCTTGAAGATTAAGTGACTTTATTTTGTAATCACTTTGCCAAGGTTCTTTTCCTGAATAATCCATACTTCTATAACCAAACTCTGTAAATAGAATTTGCTTATTATATTTATCAGACAAAGCTTTAATTACTTTTTTATGAATTTTCCAACCTTCTAAGCATTGAGCAACAGTTGGTATTTTTTCATCACTAACAGGAAAGTAAGCATCTATTCCTATATAATCTAAATCGCTCCAAAAAGGTGTGCGTTTAAATTCATCCCAATTAGCTGCGTAAGTAAGTTTCCCTTTATAAACTTTTTTTATTTCTTTTATTAAGTTACTCCAATATTGAGGTCTTTTTTCAATAAATTTTTCTAATTCTGTTCCTATACAAAAAAGTTCTGCATTAATTTCTTGCGCCATCATAGCATATAATAAGATGAATTGGGTGTACGAGTTTTCCAAAACTTGCCAATTATCTTCATTTGCCATTTCAATAAATCCTGTGTACTCCCCACGCCAAACCCAAATTTGAGGTTTCAACATGATTTTTATTCCTTTTTTCTGAAATTCTTCAGCATATTGTTTCGCTCCAATTTTGGTTTCACCAAACCACTGCCTATCAGTATCAAAAACTATTTCAGGATGTTTTAAATCCTTTATAAATCCAAATGGCATTATAGCCACATAATTTGCATTTACATTAAGTACAGGGTTAATATGTTGTTCATTAATAGGTTCTCTTGAAGCCACAAAACTAACGCCATTGATTTTTTTTATTTGCCCAAAACAAGTTTGAATACTTATAAATAAAACTATTAGGAGTTTATATATTTTCATTAACAATTTAATTTAAGCTTCCAATTTACTATTAATACTAAAATAAAGCTCTTAAACCCAAGCTAAATGTTTGTCCGAGACCTTGAAAGCTATTTCCTCTTACAAACTTATCGAAAGATGCTTCTACATTTAGAACACGTGTTAACTGGAACTTTCCGCCAAAACCTAAAGACGTATAATTTTGTGAGAAATCGTTCCCTAAATCTATTAAAAAAGCTTGCTTAGCATTAACAAAAATAGTAGTTTTTGTTGACGGGAAATAACTTAAAAAGACTCCAAAAGGCAAAAATAAGCTGTTATTGGCAAAACGCTCTATTACATTAGAATCTGCATCAGCATCTGTACTTTTTTCACCAAAATTAAATCCCAAATCTACTTCAGTAAAAATCTGCCATTTATCATCTCCAAAAGTGTTATCGTAAAAGAATTTAGTTTCCCAAAACACACTTCGCTTATCCAAATAAGGCGCATTGGCTTTGTCCTTAAAAATTGGTAAATACACCGAACTCGTAAACGAAAAATTTGGAGTGCTCGCAAAAGGTTGTACTCTAATTGAAGGTGCTATTGTTGTTAAACCACTTCGTGCGCTGGCATTATCTTCAAACTTAAATACATCTAAAGCATCTGCTCCACCAAACGTATTTGAACGGATTTGAAAAATGAATCCAATATTTATGCGAGAATTTTCACTGATTCCTGTATAAATTTCTGTTGTATTTGTAAAAAAAGTTTCTCTTGGTATTGAAACAGAATTACTTCCAGCATTGGTTTTTTTGGTTTGTGTATATAAGCTATTAAAGAACTTAATGTCCCACTGCCCTTTCTTTAATAATTTGGAAGGAGTGTATTCTTGAATATTACTTTTTTGCTTTTCAGTATCTTCTTGTGAAAAACCTGAAAATGTTATTGCTGTAAAAATCAGCAATGTTGTTAATCTTTTCATTTTATGGTGTTTAATTTATTATTTAGTTTATTGTTTATTTAAATTCCAGTTATATGTAAAGTATGTTAGTTTAAAGTTTTTTGGAATTATTTGCCAGGTTAATCCTCTTGTGATTTCAGTACCATTTCCTATTGCAGAAATTTCTCCACCCATAATAACATTTCTTAAATCTGCTGTAGGTGTGAAACTAAATGCGTTTTGTTGGAAGGGTGTTTTACTAAATGTTGCTGAATATGATTCATCAGGATCTAAAAAGAATGTAATAAATCCAGATCCATCTGTAAATCCAGAAGAAATTGTAACTATATTTCCTGAAATTAATCTTGTAATAACAGCTTTAACATTTGTGATTGTATCTCCATTAATAGTTATTGTTTTGAATGGAGAGAACAACCCATCTGTTGTTGGAAGCAAGAAAAGAACTTGAGTTAGCAAGGTATTTGAAAGAACTGTTGTTAATAAAAAACTTCTTTGCTGACTTATATCATTATTGTAAGTCATAGATAATTCTATGTTTAAAATTCTATCACTAGGTTCTGCACAGAAAGTATAATTAAGTTTTTGTGTTGCTTCTGAAAATGTTAAGGTTTTATTTACTCCAGATAATTCTGTTAAAGAAAAAGTCCATGTTGAACTTATTGTTGCATTAACAATTTCTTCAGATAAGGTTTCATTTTTGAAAGTTATATTTATGAAAGGAATATCTAAAGGAGATGATTGACAAATTGTAAAGTTAGTAGCATTTATTATTTGATTTTGTGCAGTAGTGTTAATAATTTTTCCGATTATTGTTAAATTAAAAT
>JADFSQ010000340.1 GCA_022560715.1 Bacteroidota bacterium | reverse complement strand
AAATAGAACAACAAGTAGTTTTGATGTGTCTTGGCAAGAAAGTGGCGATTTTGAATTAGCCTATGTATTAAACGGTCAACCAATTGCAAATGCAACGGTTTTAACAGTTAATGGATACACTGCTGGTACTCTTGAAAATATTTCAGGATTAGCAGAAGGTACTTTTTATGATATTTATATTCGAGAAAAATGTAATGCAAGTATATTTTCAGGTTGGTCAAATGCTTTACCAGTAAGAACACAAGGGAAAATATTTGTTAAAGCAAATGCTACGGGAACAAATAATGGTAGTTCTTGGGCAGATGCCTATACCAATTTACAAGATGCCTTAGCAGTTTCTGAAGATAACCAAGAAATATGGGTAGCAGCAGGTGTTTACAAACCTCATATTTCAGACAGAAGTATCTATTTTGAAATTACTAAAACAGGAACAAAAATTTATGGAGGATTTGATGGAACAGAAACACAACTATCTCAAAGAGATTTTAGACTTAATGAAACCATATTATCTGGAGATTTATTAGATAATGACAATGCAAATATTCTACTTAACGAAGCAACAAGAAGTGATAATACCGCAAAAATTATATACGTAAATGCTAATAATTTCACTTTAGATGGCGTTACTGTTTCTGACGGAGAAGGATATATAGCAGGTAATTCATTTTATGACTCAAGAGCAGCTCTAACTAAAGAAATTTCAAAAGATGATCTGACAATAGAAAATAGCACCTTTAAAAATAATACTTGCTATTCTGCTGGTGCTGCAATTATTGCTGTATATAGTGTAAGTGGGTTTTTAAAAATATCAAATAGTATTTTTTCAAATAATGTAGCACGATATGGAACATCATTTTATACTTATACAGTTGGTGCTATTAACTTAGATATAGATATTACAAATTGTTTATTTAACGATAATATAGCAACAGATATAGGTTCTTTATTAGGTTTTGCAGGTAGTACAGGTTGGGTTAGAGCCCACTCTGGTGGATCTACGGTAATAGCTTCGTTTATTAATAATACCTATACAAACAATAAAGATGATGGAACAGGAAATGGTTTAAATAATCATACAAGAGCAACTTTAGGAATTAGCAAAACGAATGGTAATATGATTGCTAATGTACATAATTGTATTTTTTGGAATAATAAAGCTAGTGGAACAGCTACAGCAAAATCTATAACTCCCATACTTGCGTTACCAGGTGATATTACAGTTGGATATTCTATAGACGAAGATAATTTTTCTATAATACCTACTGCAAACACTATAAATACAAGCAACGCAAACCCATTATTTACAAATGCTACAAATGATTTTACGCTACAAACAGGTTCTCCTGCTATCGATACAGGTAATAACACACCTGCTTTAGGGATTTTAGAAGATTTGTTAGGTAATCAACGTATTTATAATACCACAATAGATATGGGAGTTTACGAGTTTGGATCTACTTTAGGAATTAATGAAGTTAATTTACTTTCTGAACTTTCTATATACCCAAATCCAACAAAAAATATATTGAATATTAAGATGAGAGGTAATCTTGAAAGCGTTGTTGTTTATAATCTTCAAGGACAGAAAATATTAGAAAGCACATCTACACAAATTAATGTATCAAACCTTTCGAGTGGATTTTATATACTAAAAGTTAAAAATGATTTGGGAAGTATAGTTACAAAACGTTTTATTAAAAAATAGTTTAGCACATGACAAAAAATATTTATTATTAATTTAACATAAAGTTCCTTTATTACAAGACCTCACAGGTTTTCTTTGTCCATCGAAGCTTAAGCGAAGTTTGAAAAACCTGTTAGTAGGTCTAAAATTTTTCATCTAAACAAGAGCGCCTGTTTATTAAAAACTTACGAATATTAAAACTGTTTTTTATCATGTACTAAAAAAATAGTTAAAAGAGCTATTTTAAATTTAGAGAATAGGTTGAGTTAAATTGGTATTGTTCAGCTTTTCTCTTTTTAAACATGTATTAAATGAAACGAGCATATTAAAGCTTTTATCACCAAAGGAAGATGACTAATAGTGGACAGCATGTGACCTTAAAAAAACAATAGATTATAGACACATGAAATATTTAGAAACCAATAAATTAGAATTGTTTTTAGTATTAAAGTACACAAGCATAGTAGCACTTTCATACATTATATATTTTATTTGAAACATACAGGAATAATCTCACCTTTTGCCAAACAAAATCTGGTAATATCATCTTCTGAAAGTGTTGCAGTGTAATCAACTTCCTTAACCCTAAAACCTATACTGCGAAGTTTATCAAAATAATCTCGACCATAAACACGTACATGATCGTATTGTCCAAATATTTTCGCACGTTCTTTTTTGTCTGTTATAGTATTGTCTTCAAAAGTAGTTTTGCGAGACAAATCTTGAGGAATTTGAAAAATCCCTATTCCTCCTGATTTTAAAACACGATACAATTCTTGCATCGCTTTAGTATCATCAGGAATATGCTCTAATACATGATTGCATAAAATAACATCAAACTCATTATCGCTAAACGGAAGTTTACAAATATCGGCTTTTACATCTGCAAGCGGAGAATTTAAATCGGTAGTAGTATAATCCAAGTTTTTTAACGTTTTGAACTGTTTTAAAAAACATTGTTCTGGCGCAAAATGTAGTACTTTTTTATCAGCTGTAAAAAAATCGGTTTCATTCTTTAAGTACAGCCAAAGTAATCTATGTCGTTCTAACGATAGCGTTGAAGGAGACAGAACATTCTCTCTTTGTTTACCATAACCATAAGGTAAAAAGCTTCTGAAATTCTTTTCATCTATAGGATCGGTAAATGTATTTCCTTTTAAAAAAAATGCTAAAAACGGACGTGCCAAATAACTTAACCTTATAAGAAAAGGTCTTGGGATAATGTT
>JADFSQ010000339.1 GCA_022560715.1 Bacteroidota bacterium | reverse complement strand
TTAACAAAGAAAAAAAGAAGCAAAAAAAGAAATTTCAACATCATTATCATCATTTTTATTTAAGTGATTATTTCTATTTGCTAATCTAAAGGTATGCTTGCGTCGAGGTAGTTTATTTACTAAAATTTCTAACATGTGTGAGTATTCTATCTCGATTTTTATTTTCTTTTATGACCCAATCTAGCGCTTTTGTTAATTTTTAGTGCATTACATCGAATATATTTTAGTTTAACTAATGTATTTAGTACTCTAGCATAAGTAATTAACCCTAAATCAATAAAATGGACTTTTTAAATAGTAAAAACAGCAAAAGCCTAGTGAGAAAGGCTTTAATATTCTCTTTTTTGGGAACACTCTTCGTAGGACTATCATTTTGGCAACTGTATAATTTCGTATTTCAATAGTTTTTTAGTGCCAGGCATTACTTAACTGCAATATTTAATACTATTCTTGAGATATTTTACATAGTATAGAAATGCGTAGCATTCACGAACTCAAATTTATAAAATATTGAATTTGTGAGTAATTAAAGCTACAGTTCATAAAACATCATAATAAAGTTAGACCTTATTTTAATTATGAATCATCCACAGGATAATCCATAATTAAAAATGTACTATAATGTTCTGCGTTATGCCCGTCCGACGAAGCAGGGCGTAGGAGAGTTACTTTGCTTTGTAAAAGCAATAGGTTTCGTTTGCTGAAAAGTCTTCAAAAAGTTTTTTCCAAAATCTTCTTTTATAAAGTTAATGAAATGCGTAGCATTCACGAGCACCTATTTATCAAATAGGAGTGAAGCGAGTAAACACTCTTTACACGAAATCGAAGAATGAGATTAGCCGAAAGGCAAATTTCATTTAAGATTCACGAGCACCTATTTAATATAATAGAGAACAATGAATAAACGACGACTTGTCCTCCGAAGCTTTTTAGCTAAGGAGGAGAGGAGAGTAGTGGAATGTGTGTGAAATTGAAATTAATGTATTTATATTTGGAATGTTAACAAGCATTATAGATATTGCACCAATAATATTAAATATGGTTCAAAATGGGAGTAATAAGAAAATCAATAACATTTACAGAACAACAAGATACTTTTATAAAAAGCTTAATAGAACAAGGGTTTTACACTAACGATAGTGAATATATTAGGGATGTTATACGTAAAGACCAAGAAAGTAGAAAACATATAGTTGATTTACAAGAAGCTTTAATTGATGGTATAGAAAGTGGACCATCTGATGCAACAATCTCTAGCATATGGGATGATGCGATAAAAGAATATGAGGGGAAAAAATAAGTACATATTAAGTGTACGTTCAAAAGAAGATATAAGAAGCATTGCCTTATATACAATTGCAAAATTTGGGGTTGAACAATCTAAAAAGTATGCTACAGGATTAACAAAAGAGTTAGATTTGTTAAGTAAAAATCCTAATCATGGTAAAAGATATCTTTCTACTAGTAAGAAAATGTTATTTAGATATAGATATATTTCGCATATGATTTTTTACTACCCAACAGAATCTGGAATTTTTATTGTAAGAGTACTGGGAAGAAGAATGAGTTTTTTGAAACACATTGAATAGTGTTTTTAATAAGAATAAAGATTACCAAGGTTTATGAGATAGTCTTTAACCATCCTAATAACGTTAGCCCTTAGTTTAATTACGAATCTTCCACAGGATAATCCATAAAAATGTACTATAATGTTCTGCGTGATGCCTGCCCGCCAAAGCAGGGCATAGAAGGGTAACTCTGCACTGCTCACATCTTTTATATTTGATAAAGATGTGTTCGCGAATCTCGTTCCTCGATTTGGTAAAAGCGTAGTTTAAACTGCTAATTTTTCCTTTTTTTCTTCTCAAATGTTTCTCTACAATGTTAATGGAACACTCTTTTTACGAAACGACGATAGGAGAGTAGTGGAATGTGTGTGGAATGGACTTATCTAACTAAACGTTATAAAAAACATATTTGATCCAACATATATTTGTATATTTACTTACAATTTACTGCCTAAATCTTCATATGTCAAAAACAGTATTGCCACTTTTTTTCTTTTTATTAAGCCCCTTATTATATTCTCAGTGTCCAGTAGGAGATGTTTATTTGAATAGCCAAGTTGATGTAACTGATTATATTACAAGTTTCGGAACCTGTGAAGTCATTGCGGGAAACTTATTTATTGGAGGCGCAACTGATATTTCAGCAATAACTTCAATTAAAAGAATTGAAGGAAACTTCATAATACGGAATTCAGAAGTTGTAAGTATTTCCAATTTTTCTAATTTAGAGTACATCGGTGGAGACTTCTTAGTTAGAAATTGTAACGTAATGGGAGTTATAGAGGGACTAAATAAATTGCAAACTGTTAAAGGAGATTTTGAAATAACAGAGAACCATCTTACTTTAAGATCAATTCTCGGATTTGATGCACTAGAGTTTATAGGCGGTAATTTCGCTATAACAGCACAACACGCATCTTTGACAACAATTGACGCATTTGATAATTTATCTCATGTAGAAAAAGCCTTCGTAATAAGTAGAAATTATTTACTTGAAGAAATAGATGGATTCAATAATTTGGCACAAATTGGACTGCAATACGATGTATCATCATTTGACGGTACTCTAAGAATTGATAATAATAGAGAACTTAAAAAAATAAGTGGATTTAACGCTATAACTGGTATTATTAGAGATCTTTTGATCGAACAAAATGCTAGTTTAGAAAGTATTGAAGGCTTTTTAAGCTTAGAGACTATTGAAAGGCTTTTTGAAATTGGCAGATGCCAAAATCTATCAAATATTCCATTGTTTGATAATCTAACTGAAATTGGTAGTGGGCTAGAAATATGGTCTACTGGTTTAGCTGAAATAAATGGCTTTAATAGTATTCAAATCATTG
>JADFSQ010000338.1 GCA_022560715.1 Bacteroidota bacterium | reverse complement strand
GGCAATTCGCTAATATTAAAGATACCATAAAAACTAATTCCTACTAATTTGTATATCGCCAAAAAAAACAAGGATACTAGTAGTTGCGCAGTGAGTTTTTTTAAAGGTTTAACTATTAGGGTGTCATCGAATAAACCAATTACAAGTAAAAAAGTTAATCCTAATAAAGTTGTTATAATTAATGAGAGGTTAAAAGTTTCAAATGATAATGCAGCAAATATTAAAACAGATGAAATAAAACTTATATAAATGCATACTCCTCCTAAAAAAGGCACTTTCCCGTTATGACGTTTTCTAATAGAAGGTAAAACAGTAAAATTGTGTAATAGGCTAAATGAGTATATTTTTGGAATTAGAAAATAAGACCATACTATTGTAGTTGCTAAAACAATTTGGGCGAAGAAAAATATATGGGTATAAATAAATCGTAAAAAACCTTCCATGTAATATAAATCACTAAATTAAAACACATAGCAAACTACTACTACTACTATAGATAGTTAATTAGGAGGTTATAAAAATAATGCTTAAATTTAATTAAACCTAATCTTAGGTCATCATTTGAAGGGAGATGCATCAGGTTTTTTTTTGAAATCCGCAATTCTTTTAAAGCCAATAGATTAGATGTTTTATGATTTATACTGGTATAGTATCTCCCTACCTCTCGATAGCTATCGGGACTCCAAATCTTTCCTTGGCATCTTTGAAAATCGATTAATTATTTGTAATTCTCTGGTTGTCAGATATTTGCAATCTGCGCGCTTATTGTTTGAACTTTGCTAATTGTATTTATAGTTGAAAATGTGTAGTTTATCTGATTATTTTTATGTCTAAATTTGAAATTAGATGAAAAAAGTTTTATTATTATTGGGCTTTTAAAAATCCCATATCTCTAGGGATTGAATATAGGATGAGTGATTTATTTTCCATAGAGGAATTAATTAGTCTAAACAAGTTTTCTTCTAATTCTAAAATTGATGGTGTAGAGCTTAATGAAGATTTTAATTACTTTTCTGCTGACACAAATATTAGATACTACGTTGGTAACTACTTTTTAAATTCAGAAAAATTGGATTTGTTTTTAAATGGCGGATTTGGTTTTTATAATTTGGATGGATTTAATACAACTGCAAATTTAGGTGGAGGGGTTTCATATTGGTTTAGGGACAATTTAGCTGTTAGAATACAAAGTTTAGCTAAATTTACTTTAGGTAATAAGGATGAACTATCCGCCAGTAATCATCTGCAATATTTTCTACAATTAGTATATAGTTTTTAAAGGTTTGTTATGATTAGTCTTAAATAACCGTTACAGGTATATACAATGATAGTTTTAATTCTAAAGAATTCCTCGAGGCTCTGCCTCGGGGTCTAGCTGAAAAGTTTGAAAAACGGAGAGTTTTTCATAACACTTTGAAAAAGTGTATTTTCGGTTTATGGGAGAGCATATTTTCAAGCGTCATAATAAAACGTTACTGATGTATCATTTGGTTTTTCCTTTGAAGTATAGAAAATCAGTGATAAATAAAGAGATAGGAGAAGGGTTGAGAGAAATTTGTTTGGATATATCAGAACGATATGAGGTTCATTTTATAGAGATTGGATATGAATCAAATCACGTACATTTTTTAGTTCAAAGTGTAGCTAATTATTCGGTTTCAAAAATGATTACAATGATAAAAAGTATTACTGCCAAACAATTATTTCAAAGATTTCCAGAGATTAAGGTAAAACTATGGGGAGGTAAGTTTTGGACTAGTGGGTTCTACGTAAATACGGTCGGACAGTATTCGAACGAGGAAGTAATTAGGGAGTATGTGAAAAATCAAGGAATGGAAAAAGAATATAGAAAAGTACATTCAAATCAACTAACATTGTTTTGATACCTCGATGGCTCTGCCTCGGGGTAGTTCATTTCGTTTGGAGCATTCGATGAAGATGCTTTGGTGCGTATTAGACCAAGCGACATTAAGAAAAAAGGGAGAGTACCTAAAAACGGTAGCATCTTCTTTACCATTTTCCAAAGCTTTATGAGTGGACCTGATGATTCACCTTACTTTGGTCAATACCCAGAAGACTTTTTCGATTTCATTATTATTGATGAGTGTCATCGTGGTGGTGCAAAAGACGAAAGCTCTTGGAGAGCTATTATGGATTACTTTAGTCCAGCAGTTCAGTTAGGATTAACCGCTACACCCAAAAGAGATGTTAACATTGATACCTATGCTTATTTTGGTGACCCAGTATATATATATTCGCTTAAAGAAGGTATTAATGATGGGTTCTTATCACCATTTAAAGTAAAAGAAATTAGTACCACAATAGATGATTATACATTTACTCCTGATGATGATATAGAAGGAGAGATAGAGGAAGAAAGAGAATATACAGAAGCCGATTTTAATAAAATTATAGAAATTAAAGCACGTGAAGAGTATCGAGTAAAGCTTTTTATGGATAGCATCAACCAGAATCAAAAAACCTTAGTTTTCTGTGCTACCCAAATACATGCAGCAGCGATACGAGATTTAATTAGTCAATATGCAGCAAGTAAAAACCCAAACTACTGCCATAGGGTAACAGCAGATGATGGTAAAATAGGAGAACAACATTTAAGAGACTTCCAAGATAATGAGAAAAGTATTCCAACAATATTAACCACCTCTCAAAAATTATCTACAGGTGTAGATGCACCAGAAATTAGAAATATTGTGCTTTTAAGACCCGTAAATTCCATGGTTGAGTTTAAACAAATCGTTGGTCGAGGTACACGATTATTTGATGGTAAAGACTACTTCACAGTATATGATTTTGTAAATGCTCACCATCATTTTAAAGACCCAGAATGGGATGGAGAGCCACTGGAACCAGAACCAGTAGAGCCACGCCCAGAACCTCAACCGTGTAAAGATTGCGGACAAAGTCCATGCC
>JADFSQ010000337.1 GCA_022560715.1 Bacteroidota bacterium | reverse complement strand
ACACTGAATTATTTAAAGAAAATCTCTTAAAATGGAGTCAACAATTCAATGATGTCGTTTGGTTAGATTCTAATCAATACAATCAGCAATACTCTAATTATGATGCAATTTTAGCAGTTGACGCATTCACCAGTTTACAAACCGATTATAAAAATGCTTTCGAGAAATTAAAAGAATACCAATCTATTACCAACGATTGGATTTTTGGCTATCTCACTTACGATTTAAAGAATGATATTGAAGATTTAAAGTCAAATAATTTTGATGGCTTAAATTTTCCAGACCTTTATTTTTTTCAACCTAAAAAATTGTTTTTATTTAAAGGAAATACTGTTGAAGTTCAATATTTAAATAGTGTTGATGATGAAATTGAAACAGACTTGCAGGCAATCCGAGGATCTAATAATCTAAGCATCAAACAGTCTAATAATCCAATTAAAATCAAACTCCGCATTCACAAAGACGAATATTTTGAAAAAGTAAATACAATACTATCACACATTCATCGTGGCGATATTTACGAAGCTAATTTTTGTCAGGAGTTTTATGCTGAAAACACAAGGATTAATCCAATAGAAATCTATCTAAAATTAAATACAATTTCTAAACCACCTTTTGCCACTTTTTTAAAGTTGAAAGATAAATATTTATTATCGGCTTCACCAGAACGTTATTTAAAAAAAGAAGGCAATACAGTTGTTTCTCAGCCTATTAAAGGTACTGCAAGGCGTTCTTGTAATGAAGAAGATGACCTGAAGCTAAAACAAGAATTGTTTAAAAACGAAAAGGAGCGAAGCGAGAATATTATGATAGTAGATTTAGTGCGCAACGATTTAGCCAAAACAGCTGTAAGTGGAAGCGTAAAAGTTCAGGAATTATGCAAAATCTATTCATATAAGCAAGTGCATCAAATGATTTCTACTGTGGTTTCAACTGTAGATGATGTTCATCCTGTTGATATTTTAAAGACAACCTTCCCGATGGGAAGTATGACAGGTGCACCAAAAATTTCAGCAATGCAAATTATTGAAGAGTTAGAAGAAACAAAACGAGGCTTGTATTCTGGAGCAGTTGGTTATTTTGAACCCAATGGTAACTTCGATTTTAATGTTGTGATACGAAGTATTTTATATAATGAAACTAAACAATATGTTTCATATTCAGTTGGTGGAGCTATAACAGCAAAAAGCGACCCTTTAAAAGAATACGAAGAGTGTTTAATTAAAGCAAAAGCGATGCGTGAAGTTTTGGAGAATTAGTGTTAAGTCTTCAGTTTTCGGTATTCTGTCACAGTTTGCAGTAATCACTTTACGAGAATAAAACAAATAAATACTTCGTGTAAATTCGTGAATTAGTGTCTGAAAATAAATACTAACTTTGAAACGTGTTAGAAAATTTCCAAAACCATATCAACAAAAACCTTAATTTCCTTAAAGAAAGCAAACTTCTCATTGCTATTTCTGGCGGATTAGACAGTATAGTTCTAACACATTTATGTCACGATTTAACGCTAAATATAGCATTAGCACATTGTAACTTTAATTTAAGAGGAAAAGAGAGCGATGCTGATGAGAGCTTTGTATTACAACTTGCTAAAGATTTGAATAAGGAATGCTTTATTGAATGTTTTGATACCTTGGCTTATGCTCAAGAGAACAAATTATCAACTCAAATGGCAGCTCGTGAGTTGCGTTATAATTGGTTTAACGAGTTGGCAGAACAGTTACAATTTGATTATATTTTAACAGCACATCATGCTGATGATAATCTGGAAACTTTTTTAATAAACTTGTCAAGAGGAACAGGAATTGAAGGATTAACTGGAATCCCAGAAATAAACAATAAGATTGTAAAACCATTATTGTCTTTTTCGAGAGAAGATATTGAAGAATATGCAAAAGAAAATAATATAGAATGGCGAGAAGATAGCAGTAACACTTCTACTAAATATTTACGCAATAAATTGCGACTCGAGGTTATTCCCAAGTTTAAGGAAGTAAATCCTCAATTGCTTCAAAATTTCAATAAAACTATTGAGCATCTGCAAGATTCAAAAGATATTATTGACGATAGCATTGAGACAATTTTAGATACTGTAATTACCAAAGTTAATGACAAAGAAATTCGTTTTGATATTTCAATTATTGAAGATTTGAATAACCCAAAGGCATATTTGTATGAGCTTTTAAAAGACTATAATTTTACGCAGTGGAATGACATTTATGATTTATTAGATGCACAATCAGGAAAATACGTAGTGTCAGCAACCCATCGTTTGATTAAAGATAGAGGTTGTTTAATGTTGAGTGAAATTAATCCTAATTTAAATGAAAAACCTATCATTATAAATGAAGCAGATAAACAATTTAAAACACCTTTTGGAATTTTATTCTTTGACGAAGCAGATGCTATTTTTGGAAAGAGAACGAATGTGATATTTGTTGACAAGGACAAGCTAAAATTTCCACTTTTAGTGAGACAATGGCAAGAAGGCGATTATTTTTATCCTTTTGGAATGACAGGAAAAAAGAAATTAAGCAAGTTTTTTAAAGACGAAAAATTATCTTTAATCGATAAAGAAAATGTGTGGTTGTTATGTTCAGGAGATGATATTGTTTGGGTAATTAACAGAAGACCAGACGATCGATTCAAAGTTACAGACAATACAAAGCAAATTTTTAAAATAGAATTGCAATAGTTTTGTCATTCCTGCGAATCCCGATAGCTATCGGGAAGGAATCCATTATAAATTGAAGTATAATTAATAAGATTCCCACTTTCGTGGGAAGTGCACATGAAACTACAAGGCAAAATAGTCGATATACAAAATAAACGCATTTATAAAGGCGAAATCACAATTGCTGATGGAAAGATTACTTCAATTGTAGATAAAGAACATGATATAGAACACTACATTCTTCCTGGTTTTATAGATGCGC
>JADFSQ010000336.1 GCA_022560715.1 Bacteroidota bacterium | reverse complement strand
AAGCGATGGAGGTGATATTTCTTTAGTGTCAATTAAAGAGAATAAAATAGTTACAGTTCAATTAGAAGGTACATGTGTAGGGTGCAGTGTTAACCAGATGACTTTAAAAACTGGTGTAGAAATGACCATTAAAAAATATGCGCCACAAATAGAGCAAGTAATTAATGTTGAATAACTAACCTTAGTAATTACCATATTTAATTATAAGATAATCTTTTCTCGTCTAAAGAAAGTATCCATATTATCAGCAATATCAAAACAATTACTAACTTTTGAAATTTCGTTACAATATCTTGAATCTATTTCAAACGATTTACAACTAAAATTCGATAAGTCAATTTCTTCAAACTTTACATTAATCATTTTACATTGCTCATAAAGACTTTCAATAGTTTTGTAATTACTTGGATCAATATCATTTTTTAAAAGAAATCCTTTTAAATAATTTTTAATAGCAAATTGTGCGTTTTTACATATCGCATAAGTAACCACATCTTCTTTAGGTCTAAATAATTCTTCACTGGCTTCATTTAATTTCTCAATTGCTTCATCAAATAATTTATTAGCTTTAGTTTTCATAATATTAAATTTTAAAGTTAATAATATTGTTTATGTGCTTTAAATAGGTTACATATTTCTAAACAGCTCTAATCTTTCCCATCTAGTCTCAACTTCTTCTTGTGCTTGTTTAAGTAGCTTTGCTCCTAATTCAGCATCGTCTTTAACCACTCGTGTAAAGCGTGTTTCGTTATACATAAAATCACTTAAAGGAGCACTAGGCGATTTAGAATCTAATTTAAACTTTTTACCTTTTGGTTTAGAAGGATTAAATCTAAATAGTGGCCAATATCCAGTTTCTACAGCTTTAATTTGTTGTGTTACTCCATGTTTTAAATCGTAGCCGTGTTCTACACAATGAGAATATGCAATAATTATTGAAGGTCCAGGATATGCGGCAGCTTCTTCAATAGCTTTAAGCGTTTGCAAATCTTTTGCACCCATTGCTACTTGAGCAACATAAACATTCTCGTATGAAATAGCTTGTAACGATAAGCTTTTTTTACTTGTTCTTTTTCCAGATACAGAGAATTTAGCACTTGCCCCTAAAGGTGTCGCTTTAGAAGTTTGTCCACCTGTATTAGAATAAACTTCAGTATCTAACACCATAATATTGATGTCTTCACCTGAAGATAATACATGATCTACACCACCAAAGCCTATATCATAAGCCCAACCATCACCTCCAAGAATCCAAACCACTTTTTTACGAAGATATTCAGTGAGTTGGTTTAATTTCACTGCATCAACGTCATTATCGAGGTATGATAAGGTTTTTTTAAGGGTTTCAATATCTTCAAACTTTTTAGCTTTTTGAGCTTCCGTTTCTTCTTGATTATTTAATATGGCTTCAACTATTTCGCTACCAACTAATAATTCTAAAGATTTTAAAAGATCGACAGCTATCTCTTGTTTCTTAGTTAAAGCTAATTTCATACCCAAACCAAATTCTGCATTATCTTCAAATAACGAATTAGCCCAAGCTGGACCTCTGCCAAATTCGTTTGTTTTATATGGTGTGGTTGGTAAATTACCTCCATATATAGAAGAGCAGCCTGTAGCATTAGCAATTAAAATACTATCACCATATAATTGTGTTAACAGCTTAATATAAGGCGTTTCACCACATCCAGAACAAGCACTTGAAAATTCAAATAATGGCTCTAAAAACTGTGACCCTTTTACATTTGTAATTTGCAACTCTGTGCGATCATAGTTTGGAAGTTTAATGAAGTAGTCCCAATTTATATTTTCTTCAACATCCACATCAATTTTTTTCCTCATATTGATAGATTTAAAATCATCTATCTCTTTACTTATTGCCGGACAAACTTCTACACATAGATCACAACCTGTACAATCTTCTGGCGAAACTTGTAATAAATAAGATTCCGTTTTACTTGAAAAAGGTCTTCCTTTGGCTGGTACTGTTTTTAGGGATTTAGGAGCATCTGCTAAATCTTCATTAGAAACAACATTAGCTCTTATGGCAGCATGAGGGCAAATTATCACACACTTATTACATTGAGTACATAAATTTTCGTCATCCCAAACAGGAATAAAATCTGCAATACCTCTTTTTTCAAATTGCGTTGTTCCTGTAGGGAAAGTACCATCTACAGGAAAAGCACTTACTGGTAACTCATCTCCTTTTCCTGCTAAAATAAGTCCTAAAACTTCTTTTACAAAAGGATCAGGATTTCCAGTCATCATTGGTTTTAGTTGTTTTTCGGTTGTTATTCGTTTAGAATATGTTACTTGTTGAAGATTTTCTAATGATTTATCAACAGCATTAAAGTTCATTTGTACAACTTGATCTCCTTTATGGGAATACGATTTAACGATAGCATCTTTAATTTTCTGAATGGCTTCGTCTTTAGGTAAAACTCCAGAAATGGCAAAGAAACATGTTTGTAGAATTGTATTTGTTCGTTTACCAAGTTTTGCTTCTTGAGCAACTTTTGTTGCATCAATCACATAAAAATTCAACTCTTTATCTATAATTTCTTCCTGCATTAATTGTGGTAGAACATCCCAAATATCTTCATGTGAATAAGGGGAATTTAATAAGAAAGTACCTCCTTTTTTGATGTTTTTCAGAATGTCATATTTTTCAATAAAATTGAATTGGTGACACGCAATAAAATCAGCAGTATTTATTAAGTAGGTAGAATAAATAGGCTCTGGTCCAAAGCGTAAATGAGATATGGTTTGAGCTCCTGCCTTTTTGGAATCATATACAAAATAACCCTGTACATAATTATCTGTTGTCTCACCAATAATTTTAATAGAGTTTTTATTTGCACCAACTGTTCCGTCAGATCCTAAACCATAAAACATACAGTTAATGGTTTTTTTACTGGTGACAAAAACAGGATTAAATGTTAA
>JADFSQ010000016.1 GCA_022560715.1 Bacteroidota bacterium | reverse complement strand
AGCTGGAATACAACTATTAATATTAGGTGAAGGTCCTGAAAAAAACAATTTAGAACAATTAATAAGAGAATCAAATTTAAATGAATTTGTTAAGTTAAAAGGCTTTCAAAACAATCCACATTTGTTTATTAAACATTCTAAAGCGTTGGTGTTATCAAGTAAATCCGAAGGGTTTCCTATGGTTTTAATTGAAGCTTTAGAATTAGGAACACCAATTATATCTTTCGATTGTAAAAGTGGTCCAAACGAAATAATAACAAATGAAATTAATGGTCTTTTAGTAGAAGATCAAAACACTCATTTGTTAACTCAAGCATTAAATAAATTATTATTAGATACACGTTTTTACAATACAATTAAAAATAACATCAATCAAAATCCAAGTTCGTTTTCAGAAGTAAATATCATTCAACAATGGATTGATTTAATAGAAACTTAATTTTTTTTAGGCTTATACACAAATAAACTTTTTAAATACAAGCTATTTTTTATATAAAATAAAAATTGAATAACGTTTTTAGGCAACCAAATAATGAGTTTTTGAAATGAATTCAAATTTTTGAAATCAATATCTTTAATAAGTTTTTTACTATTTATATTATTTGAAGAAAGTTTAAAAAAAACAGCTGATGAAAATCTGTTATAATCAATGTACTTTTTTAATGTTACATGATTTGCTTCTATGTTTTTGTAATTATAAAATAATTTAGGAATATCTTTTTTGTCAAAATAATTAGAAAGACATTCTTTTATAGTTCTATTGTAAATTGCGCTTGCCGAACTATTGTCTAAAACAACATCGTATTTAAGTGCAATTCTAATATATAAATCTGTGTCTTGTTCAGAAAATATTTCAGAATCAAAATAACCAATATCATTAAATATTCTTTTTGGAACACAAACTGCCGAAATCCATGCTACACAATTTTGTAGAGAGTGCTTAAAAAAGTCTGGAATAACTCCTTTAAAATTTTCAGGCAAATCGTTAAAATGCGCTCTATGAAAAATTAAAGCAGATTTTTGTGTTGTATACCCTGTGCAATACAAACCCTTTTTGGGATAAGACGTAATAAGATGGTGCAATTGCTCTAAATGATGCGTTTTCCATAAATCGTCGGCATCAATAAAAGCAATATAATCGGTATTTGCTTCTTTAATTCCAGTATTTCTTGCAGCCGATAGTCCTTTGTTTTGTTTGTATTCAATAATCTGTATTCTAGTGTCCGAAAAACTTTTTACTTTTTCAAGACTATTATCTGTAGAACCATCATTAACAATAATTATTTCAAAGTCTTTAAAAGTTTGATTTAAAACACTTTTTAATGTGTCTTCAATATAATTTTCTTTATTATAAAGTGGAATTATAACAGAAAAGAAAGGATGTTTGGTTGATGGATTCATTTTAACCTGTTAAGAGAAATTATATAAAAAAGTTTAAACATTTGAAAACTATAAGCATTGCTACTATGCTTTGTTATAAACTCAAAAAACTTTGATAAAATTGAAGCAATATTTTTAATTGGTTTTAATCGGAATACTTTATAATTATTAATAGTAGTTAATAATTTGCTAAACTCAATAAATTCAGGATATTTAGTTTTAAGTAATATTAAATTTTCGATACTTTGTTTTGTCTTCTCTATAAATTTTAAGTTTGATTCTAAATTAAGGTGAATTACAGGATTATCAATATGAATAATGTTTACATAGTTATTCTTTAATTCGTAACCAAAAAAAGTGTCTTCTTGACCATATTTTGTAAGTTCTTCATTAAAAGGAATTTTTTTTAAAATCGCTTTTGGCGATGTAAAATTGTTTGTCGTAAAACTATAATACGGTTTTCTACTTCGTACAAAAGATTTAGTGTCTTCAAATTTTACGCCATAATTATATCTTAATCTGCCAGTATTTTTATATTCAGATTTATGTATTGTTCCACCACGAATAACCGAATTAGGATTGCTTTCAATACTTTGTAAATAATTTTTAATAAAATTTTCAGGAATACCAGAATCGCCATCTAAAAAAAGAATATAATCAAATCTGGATTTCTCAACCAATAAGTTTCTAATTTTTGATCTTCCAATATTTTTACTTAGTTTTTCATAAGTATAAAATGGATTATTGAAATTTGACAATTCATTAAGTTTTACATCTGAAGCGTCATCAATAACAAGTATTTCAGCATTCAATTTCAAACTACTTATCTGTTTACAAAGTATCTTAATAGATCCTATACAATTAAAATTATAGATTGGAATGCAAATACTTAAACTTTTCATTTGCTAAATTTAGTTTTAAAATTTAATCTTTAAAACTCAAACGGCATAATAATTGTAAATTCATCATTTATGAAACGGTTTTACTTTGTTTTAATATTCTTATTATCTTTTTTGGTTATACAAGCGCAACAAGAATTCCATGTATTTCCAAAAAATCATACTAAAACTCTAGGAACAAATACTGGAAACGGTAGCCTCAAAAATCCTTGGGATTTACAAACGGCTTTAAGTCAACCCTTAAACATTGTAAATGGTGACGACAAAATTTGGATTCATAAAGGTGTTTATAACGGAAGATATATAAGCTCATTAAAAAGTACAAAACCTAACAAGTTTATAACCGTTTCTGCATACAAAAACGATAAAGTAATACTTAACGGAAATGTAAAATCAAACAAAAAGTACGTACTTGAAGTAAAAGGAAAAAATGTGATTTTTAAAGGTTTTGAAGTTACTTGGTTAGGCGATTTTTCGAGAAACCAAAACGATGCAAATTTTAAATTAGTTGGTGGTATAAGTCATAGTTCTGGAGCAGATTGCAAATTTATAAATCTGATTGTATATAACAATCCAGGATCTGGCTTTAGCTCTTGGAAACGTACGGGAGGAACAATAATCGATGGTTGTTTAATCTATAATAATGGCTATATTTCTAAAAAGGGAAGAGGAAGTGGAGTCGGGATTTACGTTCAAAATGAAAGCAATAAAATAAGATTGATTACCAAGAACACAATTTTTAATAATTATTATAAAGGTATTGAAGTTTGGTCCGATAATGGGAAAGCAACCAGCGAATATGTTAAAAATGTTACTCTTACAAATAACGTAATTTTCAATAACGGAAGTCCTTCAGGAGTTTTTAAAGACAATTTAATTATTGGAACAAATGACAGGAATGGAATTAATATTGCTAAAAATATAATTGTAGAAGGCAATGTTTTTTATCATAATACAAACGTTGCCAAAAACCAGATTGGTGGAGATGCAGCCTCATTAACTTTAGGCTTTAGTGCCAAAGCACCAATTGAAAATGTAAAAGTGATAAACAATATTATTATTGGTAGAAATAATGCTTTGCGAATATTACATGCTAAAACGCTAACTTTTAAAAACAATATTTCCTATTGTGGTTATGTACATTTTAATAAATCGGTTGTGAGCCATTTAAACGCAAACAATTGGAAATTTAACAACAACACTTATTATACAAAAAATGCAAGAACTTTCAGAATATCAAAATATAAAGATTATACGTTTAATGATTGGAAATCTCAATTTATGATTGATTTAAATAGTAACTCAAAGCATATTAGAGAATTCAACTTAAAAAATGTTTTAAAGATTACTGAAAAATCTTCAAAAAAGAATAATTACAGAGTTATTTTGTTTAATAAATATGGAAAAGATGTTATAGTTGATTTTTCTAAATATAATATCCCAAACGGAAGTACATATAAAATAGTTGATACTGAAAACCGTGAAAAAGTGATTAAATCAGGAAAAGTTAATAAGGATGCAAAAATTACATTTCCTATGAATCCTAAAGATTTTGAAAAACCTTTGCACAATAACAAGGCTATAAAAACATTAGATAATTTTGGTATTTTTATTATAGAATTCAAAATACAAAAGAGATCTTTTTTTGAGCGTTTGTTTAATTGGTAGTATAGGTAATTATTTTACTCATAACTCATAACTCATAACTCATAACTCATAACTTTTAACTCATAACTTTTAACTCTTAACCTTTACGTTGCACAACTTCAAACACTTTATTCTCATCACATTTAAGTGTTTTGCTTGGATATTTTAAAAGTAGGGCATAATCATGAGTTGCCATTAAAATAGTATTTCCTTTTTTGTTTAATTCCTGCAGCACTTCCATAACTTCAATACTTGTTTGTGGATCAAGATTTCCTGTTGGTTCATCAGCAAGTATAAGTTCAGGATCGTTTAATAATGCTCTTGCAATAGCAATACGTTGTTGCTCACCTCCCGAAAGTTGATAAGGGAACTTAAAGCCTTTGGTTTTCATATCGACCTTACCAAGAACATCGTCTATTCGGTCACTAATTTGTTGTTTATCTTTCCAACCTGTTGCTCTTAAAACAAACTCTAAATTACCATTAACAGTTCTGTCATTTAGCAGTTTAAAATCCTGAAATACTATACCAAGTTTTCGCCTTAAAAACGGAATGTCTTTTTCTTTAAGGGTTTTCAAATTAAAATCAACAATAGAGCCTTCTCCTTCGGTAAGTTCTAAATCGGCATAAAGAAGTTTCATAAAACTACTTTTCCCGGTTCCTGTTTTTCCAATAAGGTAAACAAAATCACCTTTTTTCATTTCTACATTTACATCAGACAACACTAAGCTATCTCCTTGGTAAATAGAAACGTTTTTTAATTGTAAAACGATTTCAGACATAAATTATTAAGGATTTTTAAAGTATTGTAAAAGTATCATTTAAAATCAAAAATATCAAACACTAAATTCCAAGTCTTCGGTCTTCTGTCTTCCGTCTCTTAAACTTTTAATAACTCCGTTTATAATTATATTTGTTTTCATACGTTATAAAAACCAAGATTAAATATCTTTGACAACATCAAAAACGAACTAAATGATAAAAAAATGTTTGTTAGCTATTGCTTTTGCAATACTATGTAACGTCTCTATTGTCGCTCAACAATCTGCTATTTATACAAGCGAATTAGTAGAATATCAAAAAGCACTTTCATTATATAACAGCAAACAATATCTCGCTGCTCAATCTTTATTCGAAAAAGTAGAAAATACTGCTAAAGACGAAATATTAAAATCGGATTGTGCCTATTATATCGCTAATTGTGCAGTACGATTAAACCAACAAAATGCCGACGATTTAATTGAACAATTTGTTGAAGAATATCCAACAAGTACAAAACGTAACACAGCGTTTATGGATGTTGCAGATTACTATTTTGAGAATTCCCGATTTGCTTATGCCAGAAAATGGTACGATAAAGTAGATGAAGATGCTTTGGCACGAAAAGAGCGCGAAACATTCAATTTTAATTATGGCTATAGTTTTTATGCGACTAATAATAATCAAGGTGCAAAAAAATATTTATCGCGAGTAGAAAATTCTGAAAAGTATGGCTCGCAAGCCAAATACTATATAGGATTTATGGCTTATGAAGGTAATGACTACGAGAGGGCTTCGGAGTATTTTGACCAGATTGGTGATAATGAAAAATACAAAGAAGGATTATCTTATTATCAAGCCGATTTGAATTTTAAACTGGGTAATTTTGAAAAAGCTATTGAGCTTGCCAAAGAACAGTTACCAAAAAGTGATAAAAAAGAAGTATCAGAATTATCTAAAATTATAGGCGAAAGTTATTTTAATTTAGAACAATATGCTGAAGCAATTCCGTTTTTAGCTGAGTACAAAGGGGAAAGAGGACGATGGAACAATACCGATTATTATCAATTAGGCTATGCGTATTACAAACAAAAAGAGTACGATAAGGCTATTTCTGAATTCAATAAAATTATAGATGGCAACAATTCGGTAGCACAAAATGCCTATTATCATCTCGGGGAAAGCTATATTAATGTCAACAAGAAACAAGAAGCCTTAAACGCATTTCGCAACGCTTCGCAAATGGACTTCGATTTGAAAATTCAGGAAGATGCCTGGTTAAACTATGCTAAAATAAGCTACGAAATAGGAAATCCGTACCAATCAGTACCTCAGGTTTTGGCGGCATATCTCGATAAATATCCTAAAACAAGCTACAAAGAAGAGATTGAAACCTTGTTGATTGACTCATACATTACTTCAAAAAACTACAAAGAGGCTTTAAAATTATTGGAAGGCAGAAAGAGTTTCGAGAACAAAGTTGCCTATCAAAAAGTAGCATTTTATAGAGGAATAGAATTGTATAACGAGAGCAAATACCTTGAAGCCGAGTCGTTTTTTGATAAATCGTTAAAAGAACCGAGAGACGATAAATACACAGCAAGAGCAACATTTTGGAAAGCAGAAACCGATTATAATCTGGCAAATTATAATGATGCATTGGTCGGTTTTAAACAGTTTCAAGGTTTCAGCCAAGCGACTTCAACTAAAGAAAATAAAAATATAGATTACAATTTAGGTTACACGTATTTCAAACAAAAAAACTATACTAAAGCTACTGAATATTTTCAGAATTATATTTCAAATTCTTCAGAAGATAAAGTGAGACTAAATGATGCCTATTTGCGTTTGGGAGATGGTTATTTCGTATCCAGCGATTATAATAACGCCATAAAAGCGTATCAGAAAGCAATAAATATTAATGAAATTGAAGCAGATTATGCTTCTTTTCAAAAGGCAATAAGTTACGGTTATATCAATAAAAGTGCTGCAAAAATTAAGGAATTAAATGAGTTTATAAACACTTTTTCAAAATCTTCATTAAGAGATGATGCTTTATACGAACTTGGAAATTCGTATGTAAAAAACAACGAAGTTGATAAAGCGATGGAAATGTATAATCGTTTAAACACCGAATACAAATCGAGCCAGTACATTTCAAAAGCCTTGTTAAGACAAGGGCTTGTACATTATAATTCTGGAAATGATGAGCAGGCTTTAAGCAAATTTAAAAACGTTGCTAATAAATTTTCGGGTTCGCCCGAAGCTGTTCAGGCAGTCGCTTCGGCACGTTTAATTTATATAGATTTAGGTCGCGTAAATGAGTACGCATCTTGGGTAAAAACCTTAAACTTTATTGATGTTTCTGACGCCGATTTAGATAATGCAACCTACGAAGCTGCCGAAAAGCAATATTTGGCAAACAACAACAAAGCCATAAAATTATTTAATGGGTATTTAAATGAGTTTCCGAATGGATTGCACACTTTACCATCACATTTTTATCTCGCTCAATTATATTTTAAAGACGATTTAAAAGCTAATGCAACACCTCATTACGAATATGTTGTAAATAAACCAAACGGAGAATATACCGAAATAGCCTTAACACGTTTGGCTGAAATTTATTTGAATGATAGAGATTGGTTTACAGCAATTCCAATTTTAGAGCGTTTAGAACTTGAAGCCGATTTTCCTCAAAATATCATTTTTGCACAATCAAATTTAATGAAAGCAAATTACCAATTAGAGCGCTATCAAGGTGCAGTTTCCTACGCCGAAAAAGTATTATTGAGTTCAAAAATTGATAAAAATATAAAAAGTGATGCTCATATTATTATTGCACGTTCTGCAATGCAAACTGGAAATGAAGAAAGAGCAAAAATTGCTTATGTACAAGTAGAACAAATTGCTTCAGGTGTTTTGGCTGCCGAAGCCTTATATTTTAATGCCTATTTTAAAAATAAAGAAGGCAATTATAAATCGTCTAATACTGTAGTCCAAAAATTAGCAAAGGATTATTCAGGATATAAATATTATGGAGCAAAAGGATTAGTGCTTATGGCAAAGAATTATTATGCTTTAGAGGATGCTTTCCAAGCCACTTATATATTAGAAAGCATCATTCAAAATTTTACTGAGTTTGATGATATTATTTCAGAAGCAAAAACCGAATTAATCATAATAAAAGCCGAACAAGCCAAAACCAATTCTTCTGTAGAAACAGAAGAAGGTAATTGAATGATTGGAGTATTCAGTAAGCAGTCTTCAGTAAGATTTGTTTTTGAATTAGAGTTGATAGTTATTAATCATATTTTATCATAAAAAATCAGTGTTATCAGCGTTCTATTGTAAGTATTCAATTTAATAAAAAAAAACATCAAACAAAAAACAAGTATGATTTTAAACAGAAATAGCATATCATTTATAGTTACGGTTTTAACCACTACTGTACTATTTTCACAAAACCGAAAGCAAACCAAAGATACCATAAATACAGAAGTGGTAAATGTGGTAAAACCTTATACGCCTAAAATTTCTGATGCTTTTAAAGTAAAGGAAATCCCATCAATTGATGACGAGGTAACTGCAACAAAAAAAGAGATTAAGTATAATATATTTTCAATTCCTGTGGCTTCTACCTTTACGCCTTCAAAAGGAAAGGCTGCAGATGTAGATAAAGCAAAAAAGGCAAAATTATACGATAACTACACATCTATTGGTGTTGGGAGTTACACAAGTATTTTAGGCGAAATTTATTTAAATCACGCTATAAACAGAAGAGAAAGTGTTGGTGGCTATATTAGTCATCATTCATCGCAAGGTGGAATTGATAACTTATTGTTAGACGATGCTTTTTCAAACACAAAAATTAATGTGAATTATGCAAGAATGTTAAGCGATTATTCATGGAATGTCGATGCCAATTACCAACATCAGGTTTTTAATTGGTATGGATTGCCACAACCGCTGTTCGACCAAACTTTAGCCGACGCTATTAATCCGCAACACAAATTTTTTACTTTCGATTTTGGTGGTGAAATTAAGTTCGATAACAAATTAATTAATAACGGAAGTATGCGTTTTAGACGCTTTGCAGACGATTTAGATTCTGGAGAAAACAGATTTGTATTGAAAACAAATTTCGATATTCCTTTGAGAAATGGAAAGCTAAATACAAGCGTAAAATTAGATTATCTTGGTGGCACTTTCGACAGAAGTTTTTTTGGAACTAACGAATTAAAGTATGGTAATTTTCAGATTGGCGTTTCTCCAAGTTATCAAATAATAGAAGGCGATTTTACTATAAATTTAGGAGTCTCAGCTTATTATTTAAACGATACTGAAGGCGGCAAAAACAAGTTCTTCATCTATCCAAAACTTACAGCATCTTACAAAATGGTAGATGAAATTTTAATTGCTTACGGCGGAATTGAAGGCGACCTCATTCAAAATTCATATTACGATTTTGCTAAAGAAAATCCATTTGTTTCACCAACCTTGTTTATAAAACCAACCGACCAACAATACGACGCTTATATTGGTTTAAAAGGAAAACTGTCTAATACTATGAGTTATAATATTAGAGGAAATTATTATGCGGATAGAGATAAGGCATTATTCAAGGCAAATCCGGTTTTGTTGGTAGAAGATGAGCCATACCAAAACGGAAATTCTTATGGTGTGGTTTATGACGATGTTACAACCTTTAGCGTTTTTGGCGAGATTAATGTCGATATAAACCGAAATTTTAATTTAGGTATCAAGGCTGAATACTTTACATATAACACAGACGATGAAGCCGAAGCTTGGAATTTACCAGATTTTAAAGCCTCCTTATTTATGGATTTTCAAATAGACGAGCATTGGTTTGCTGGAGCTAGTTTATATTATACAGGAGAGCGCAAAGACCAGTTGGATATTATTGACCCTTTTATTCCAATAGCACCAATAACCATAACTTTAGAAAGCTATTTTGATGCCAATGCACATTTAGGCTATCGTATTAATGATCGATGGACGACATATATTAAGGCCAATAATATTGCAAACCAGGATTACCAACGTTGGCTGAATTATCCAGTTCAAGGTATTCAGTTTTTAGCTGGAGTTACTTATAAGTTTGACTTCTGACGGAAGTCAGAAGTCAATCCTGAACTTGTTTCAGGATCTCATGTTATTTGCTAAATCATTATTCTCGTCATTCTGAGTGTAAACGAAGAATCTCATCAAATTTTACCAAAACCAGTTCTTTTAGAAACACTTTTCTTATTTTTACTTTTTGTCAGGTCGAGATTTCACATTGAGCGCAGTCGAAATGTAGTCGAAGTGCAGCCAAAACCTAATTAATTAAACATAGAATCATGCAAAAACTAATTATCTTTTTAATAGCCTTAACAGTAGTAAGCTGTTCCAAAAAAGAACAAGCCGACTTAATTATTACTAACGCCAATATTTATACTGTAAATGACAACTTTGAAATTGCTCAAGCTTTTGCAGTTAAAGACGGAAAGTTTTTAGAAGTTGGGACAACAGAAACTATTTTAGCTAAATATGAAGCTTTAACTATTGAAGATGCTAATGGACAAACCATTGTTCCTGGATTTATTGATGCGCATTGCCATTTTCTCGGATTAGGTTTAAATCAGCAAGCTGTGGATTTGGTGGGTACTACAAGTTTTGACGAGGTTGTAAAACGTGTTACCGATTTTCAGAATAAAAATAATTTAAAATATATTAAAGGAAGAGGTTGGGATCAAAACGACTGGGACCTAAAAGAGTTTCCAAATAATAAATTATTAACTGCCTTATTTCCTGACACGCCAATTGTATTAACCCGAATTGATGGTCACGCCATTTTATGTAATCAAGCCGCTTTAGATTTGGGAAATGTAACTATAGAGAGTAAAATTAATGGTGGTGAAGTTGTGATTAATGATGGAAAACTAACAGGTGTTTTGGTAGATAATGCTGAAAGTTTAGTGATGAATAATTGGCCAAAAGTTTCAAGAGAAGATATTGTAAAAGCCTTAATGGATGCTCAAGACATTTGTTTTGGTTATGGATTAACAACTGTTGATGATGCAGGATTAGGTATTGTAGCTATCCAAATTATAGATAGTTTACAGAAATCAGGCGATTTAAAAATGCGTATTTACGCTATGATTTCTGGCGAGAAAGAAAATTTAGATTATTATTTAGACAAAGGAATCATAAAAACAGATCGATTAAATATTCGCTCGTTTAAGTATTATGTCGATGGTGCTTTAGGCTCACGAGGTGCATTGTTAAGAGCTTCATATAGTGATAAAGAAAATCATTTTGGCCTATCAGTAAATAGCTTTAAGGATTTAAAGGAAACAGCAAAACGAATTGCAAATTCAGAATTTCAAATGAATACACACGCTATTGGAGATTCTGCAAATCATATTGTATTACAAACCTATAAGGAAGTTTTAAAAGGGAAATCAAATAGAAGATGGCGAATAGAACATGCGCAAGTGGTTTCGCTTGAAGATTTTGAGTTGTTTGATGATATAATTCCTTCTGTACAACCAACACATGCCACAAGCGATATGTATTGGGCAGAAGATCGCGTAGGTGCAGAACGCATAAAAGGTGCTTATGCCTTTAAGGATTTACTAAATAAGTATGGGAAAGTAGCTTTAGGAACCGATTTTCCTGTCGAATTTGTGAGTCCGTTTTATACATTTTACGCTGCTGTAGCAAGACAAGATTTAAAAGGTTATCCAGAAAAAGGTTATCAAATTGAAAACGCATTAACAAGAAAGGAAGCCTTAAAAGGAATGACCATTTGGGCAGCTTACTCAAATTTTGAAGAGGATGAAAAAGGAAGTATAGAAACTGGAAAATTTGCCGATTTTATCATTTTGGATAAAAATATTATGGAAGTTGAAACTTCTGAAATTCCAAATATAAAAGTGGTAAAAACTTTTGTAGATGGTGTGGCTCAATAACTGTTGTCATTCCTGCGTAGGCAGGAATCCATTAGAGTAATTTTCGCCTTTGTTGGTGTTTTTCACCAACAAATTAATCAACTGTTAACCTCGCCAAATAATCATAATGTTTACCTTCTAAAACCAATTCACATTGTAACCCAACCGAAATGCAAGCAGAATTTAAAGTTTCAAAATCTAAATACAGCATTTTAAAAGGGTTTTCTTTTTCGTTTTTATAGCTAATATAATAGTCGAGTTCGCCATAGTAATTGGCATTGGCATTAATGCAATAATTTCCATCATCATCTTCATACATATATTTAATATCAGAAGAGTCAATTAAAATTTGCCCATTGGGTTTCAGTAACTGTTTCAAATGGTTTAAATGTCTTGGGGCATTGGCCAGATCTTCAAAAACTCCTGTACCATTCATTAACAATAATATAGTGTCAAAAGTTTCGGTTTCATTTAAAATATTTTTTACTTCAGCATTAATAAGGCTTCGTTTTTTGCACACTTCAATAGCACCTTTTGAAATATCAATAGCTTTAACATTCAACCCTTTTTCTTGTAAAAACAAACTATGGCTTCCAGCTCCACAGCCAACATCAAGAGTTTTGCCTTGAGCAAGATCCAAAGCTTTTTGCTCTAATTTAGGCATTTCATTGTAGCTTCTAAACAAATAAGGGAGAGGCAATACATCGTCTTCCGAAATACTTGTAGACGTAATAATGTCTTCGGTGTAATTTCCGTTTTGATAATCTAATAAAGCTTTTCCGAATAGGTCTTTCAAATTAAAGTGTTTAAAGTTTAAGGTTTAAAGTTTAAAAGTTTTATTTTTATGGTAACATTGAACTCGAAACCATAAACTTGGAACAATTTATTAATAATCTTCCAAAGCTCGCCAAAGATAAGCATAAGGAAAACAAATCTTTCTTTGCAAAGCTAAAAAAGAAGCCACCTAAGCAATTGGATTATTTGATGCAAGAACTGCATGATGATGAATTTTCCCGTACCGATTGTCTAAAATGTGCAAATTGTTGTAAAACCACAGGACCTTTATTTACAGATAAAGATATTGCAAGAATATCAAAATATTTCAGATTAAAACCACAACAATTTGTGGAACAATATTTGAGGATAGATGAAGACAATGACTATGTGTTAAAAAGCGTGCCTTGTACATTTTTGGGAGCAGATAACTATTGTTCAATTTACGATGTAAGACCAAAAGCATGTCGAGAATTTCCGCATACAAACCGAAAAAAGTTTCAGCAAATATCTAATTTAACCTTAAAAAATATTGCTATTTGCCCTGCTGCTTTTAATATTGTGGAAGAAATGAAAAAGCGAATACATAACTATAAATAAGAAATTTTAAATTTCACTCAAAATAATAACTGTGAAAAAAGCAATATTACTTTTTGTATTTGTTCTAACTTCATTTAATTTTTGTCTAGCTCAAGAGTGGTTTACTTCTTTTGATGTGGCCAAAAGATTAGCGATAATCCAAAACAAAATGTTATTTGTGATGTGGGAAGACGCAATGAATTATCAGTATCCTGTTCTAATAGATAATGACAATGGAGATTCAATAGTCACTGATTTGTTTAAGGATGAACATGTTAATAGATTAATTTGGAATTTTTTTGTTCCTGTAAAGATTTCTGAATCAAAGTATGCCGAATTATCTCACCAAATTAAGGAGACAAGAGGAACAAAATATTTTAATAAGCTTACAGACGATAGTATTAAAATTATGGATGTCAATGGAAATATTTTAAACATTAATATTTCTTATGAATATATTGAAAACGTATCTTTATTTTTTAATCGCTATGCTTTTGATACTTCTTTTTTGAAACAAGAATTGATTAATTATTCAAGAAAGAAAGACTTGACCACTGCATTTAGTTTGGCTTCTAAATATCTTGATTTCGCTGTTTTTGCAGAAAAGGACATAAGATTTGAATTAATTCAATTAGCAAACATTTACTTTAATGAGTCAAAAAATCATCTCATAAAAAGTAATTTAAAAAATAAAAA
>JADFSQ010000335.1 GCA_022560715.1 Bacteroidota bacterium | reverse complement strand
ATCAATACAAAGAACAATTAGAAGCTGCTGGGATGATATCTAATGGATTAAATCTGGAAACGGGTTTGGTAGAAATTATTGAAATACCAGAGCATCCTTGGTTTGTTGGTGTACAATACCATCCCGAATATAAGAGTACTGTTTCTAATCCACATCCTTTATTTGTGGCTTTTGTAAAAGCAGCACTAAAGTATTCTTTATCTAAAAATAGTGTCAGTATGGCATAAAACGTTTTTGGATAGCTTTTTGAGTAATCAAATCTGTCCTCTCATTTTTAAGGAGAGGTGTCTGAAAGACGGAGTGGTTAGAAAAACAGAATGTTTTTTAGACCGAGTGGTTATTTTTAATCATGATATAACCCAAAAGGTTAAAAATTTATGAATAATGAAATTCATAATAGAAAGTATTTAAAAGAGTTCAGAAAAGAATTAAGAAATAATCCAACAAAAGCAGAAACCAAGTTATGGAAAGCTTTAAGGAAAAGCCAACTGGATGGCAGAAAGTTTAGAAGACAACAAAGTATTGAAAATTATATAGTTGATTTTTATTGTCCGAGTGAAAAATTAATAGTTGAAGTTGATGGAGAAGTTCATGACAACTTTGTAAATAGTGAGTACGATTTTAAAAGAACTGAATGATTAAATAAGCTAGGTTATAAAGTGATTCGTTTTAAAAATGAAGAAGTTTATAAGAGCGTAGATTTAGTATTAGAAGCTATAAAACAAGAATTTAAATAATAACCACCTCTTAATCTCCTCCTTCAAAAGGAGGAGAAAATATAATATGGAAGAAAAGAAATTAGACATAAATTCAATAATAGGTTTTATACTTATTGCTGGAATTTTAATGTATATGCTTTGGCAAAACCAGCCAACACCAGAAGAAATTGCAGAACAAGAAAAAGCCTTACAAGAACAAATTGATGCTGAAAATAAAGCAAATGAAAAAGCTGCCGAAACCTTTGTAACCACACCTGCAGATTTTTCATTGGAAGCGACATCAGACTCACTTCAATTAGTGAATTTAAGAAACAGAATTGGAGACTTTGCATATTCGGCATCAGTATCTTCAGCTACACAAGGAGAAACCATTATCGAAAATGAAGTGTTGTACCTTAAAGTAAATAACAAAGGTGGTTATTTAACAGAAGTGAGATTAAAGCAATTTACAGATTACGATTCTGTTCCTATTTATTTAATAAAAGACCAAAATTCTATTTTAAATATCACTTTTGGTACAACCGATAACAGAATATTAAATACTCAAGATTTATATTTTCAACCAACGCTAACTAAAAATGGAGACAATCAAATATTGTCTATGAAACTAAAAGTTTCCGAAACTCAATTTTTAGAATATCGATACGTGTTAAAACCTAACGATTATATGTTAGGATTTTCTGTAAAGTCTCAAGGTCTAAATAACGTTATTAATAGCTCTCAAGATGTTACTTTAAACTGGAAATTAGATGCCTTTAGGCATGATAAAAGCATTTCTTACGAAAATCGTTACACACGTTTAACATACCAACACGATGGTGGAAAAATTGACAAACTTGATCAAATGGGAGAAGATGAAGAGGTTGAGAAAGATGTGGAATGGTTATCCTTTAGACAGCACTTTTTTAGCTCTATATTAATAGCAGACAAACCATTTAAAACAGTAACCTTAACCTCTCAAGATTTAGTTATTGACGAGGAGATTGATAGCGTATTTACTAAAAGCTATGCTGTTACAATTCCGTTGGAGTTAAAAGGAGGCGAATTGAACGAATCTTTAAGCATGTATTATGGACCAACGGATAGTAGAATTTTAAAAAAATACGATAAAAATTTAGAAGAGAGTATTCCATTTGGTTGGGGAATTTTTGGTTGGATTAATAAGTCTTTATTTATTCCTCTATTTGGGTTTTTAAGCGGTTTTCTGCCTTATGGCATTGCCATTATTGTAATGACTATTCTTATCAAGTTAGTCATGTCGTTTGCGCAATACAAGCAGTTTTTATCGCAAGCAAAAATGAAAATTTTAAAGCCTGAACTTGATGCAATTCGTAAAAAATATAAGGACAACAAAATGAAGGCGCAGCAGGAAACTATGGCATTGCAAAATAGAGCAGGAGCGAGCCCAATGGCAGGCTGTTTACCAGCGTTAATTCAGTTACCTGTATTTTATGCCTTGTTTATGTTTTTTCCTACTGCTTTCGATTTACGCCAAAAAAGTTTCCTTTGGGCAGACGATTTATCTTCCTACGATGCAATTATAGACCTGCCTTTTAGAATTCCTATGTATGGAGATCATGTGAGTTTATTTCCAATATTAGCGTCTATTGCAATTTTCTTTTATATGAAAATGACTACAGGGCAGCAAGTCATGGCGCAACCAACACAAGAAGGTATGCCCGATATGGCAAAAATGATGAAGTATATGATTTACCTCTCGCCAATAATGATGCTCTTTTTCTTTAATAATTATGCAAGTGGATTAAGCTTATACTATTTTATTTCTAATCTAATTAGTATAGGGATTATGATAGTTATTAAGAACTATATAATAGATGAAGATAAGGTATTGGCAAAAATAGAAATAAGCAAGAAAAAACCTAAAAAGCAAAGTAAGTTTCAACGTAAAATGCAGGAAATGATGGAAAAGGCAGAAGAGCAAAAGAGAATGCAGCAAAAAAGTAAGAAGTAATATTTTTTTAAAATAAATACTTAAATTGAGCTGTCATTACTTTTATTTTGGCAGCTTTTTTGTTTTAAACAATCACACAAATATGTTTGATGAGTATATTAACAATTTTAGATAAATAATCACGTTAATCACAATATGAAGCATCTCTCATTCATCATCTTATTTTTTACTTCATCTTTAATTTCAGCTCAAAATATCAATCAATTTGATGCAAATGGTAAACGTCATGGAGTCTGGAAAAAAAACTTTGAAGTGATTGATAAATTAAGATATC
>JADFSQ010000334.1 GCA_022560715.1 Bacteroidota bacterium | reverse complement strand
TAAAGTGTTTAAGACTAAAAATTAAAAGATTATGATTTTAGGAGTATCAGAATGGCTTAGTGGCAAATTAGGCTGGAATGTATCGCATATACGAATAGCTTTTGTTGTGTCAGTTCTATTGTTCGGATTTGGTTTAGGGCTATACTTAATTTTGTGGTTGGTAAAAGTGTTTTCAAAATAAATATTGGCTTAAAATCCAATTCTTTTTAGTTTAATTTTGTTACAAAATTTTCTTCATAAAGTATTCCCACTAAATGGAATCAAAATCGCATATTGTAGCAAATGCTAGCACAAAAGCTGTCACGGATTCGTCACTTTGGGATGGAGATTTTCTATAAAGGCAATAACACTTGGTCAGGCGAAATTGTAAAGCAGAGGTTTGTGGATTAAAATTATTAATTTTGAGCAACTTAACTTGTTTAGAAATGAATAGAATTGTTATTATAGGAAATGGCTTCGATTTAGCACATGGGTTAAAAACATCTTATGGTGATTTCATTAAGGATGTTCTAAATAAATCCATTAATTTAGACAAAGAAATTAGAAAAGAATTAATAGATGTTGGGCAACTTCTTTCAGAACAACAATCCTATGAATTTATTAAGGAAAATTTTAGTAAGATTAATTCAATTGCTGCCACTCCATCCTCGGGTAGTCTAAATTTCACAAATAATTTATTTAGGGAAATGTTAGAAACATACTTTTTAGCAGATTGGCTAGATATTGAAAGGCTTTACTTTAATTATATTAACAAAAGAACTATCAAAATAGATGTAGTTAACAGAGAATTTGAAATGATAAAGAAGTATTTAGAAATATACCTATCAAATCAAATTCTTAAAGATGGATTTAATCCTATGATGGAATTTTATAAAATATTCGAAGAGGGTAATCCCGAATCGTTATTACTATTAAACTTTAACTATACTCCTACTCTTCAAAAATACTTTAGTGGAATTGCCATTAAATCCAAGATGATCCTAAATATACATGGTGAATTAAACTCAGAGAAAAATCCTATGATTTTTGGTTATGGTGATGAAACAAATCCACAATATAAAAGTATAGTTAATAAAGATGATAATAGATGGTTGACGAATCTCAAGAGACAACAATACAACCTTGCTAATCCATACGAACAATTGATACAAGTACTTAACCAAGGGAAAAAAATAGAAGTATTTGTGATTGGTCATTCATTAGGCATGTCAGATAAATCATTATTAAACCAAATTTTAGACCATGATTCTGTGTCAACTATAAAATTATTTTATTACAAAGACAGAAAAGGATATAGAAAATTAAACGATAATTTATCAAGGATTGTAAATTCAAATACTTATAATAACAAAATTGTTAGCCTACCAAACTCAAAGATAATTCCACAGATATAAAGCCTATTTAAAATCGCAGATTGTAGCAGATAAACTACTGATTCGTGTCACTAATATATCAGAGTGACTACTACAACCTCTCACAACAGTAGTGTTTATAAGGGTTTTGAGAAATACGTTTAATTCTTTCCTCAAATGAAACCAGAGCGGCGAATCGCCACAGATATTGTATTATCTGATGACGGAAAGATGGTTTTTGAATTATTAAAAAAAAGCAGAAAAGACACCATTAAGTGACTTAAAAGCTCAAAGTAGATTAAGTAACAAGAAGTGGGATAAAACCATTAAAGAACTAACCAAGAACAATTTAGCAAAGGTTATAAAAACCGACGATGCTTTGGTTGTAGAGCTTGTTGAATAACTGTCATTCCTGCGTAGGCAGGAATCCATTCAATATTAAAAGGGCTTACTTAATTGTAAATCCTTTTTTATACATTCCAATCGCATATTGTAGCAGATAGACACCTATTTACTGTCACGGATCCGTCACTTTGGCAAAACTTAAATAAAATTCACTTAATTTAGTGGTGTATATATAATTGAAATAAACACACTAGTAGTTTTATTCATAAGTTAGCTACAATAGCCGCAAAAATAATTAATCTATGAAAAATCTAATGTCAGTATTTAAAACATTGCAGGTAATAATGCTAATACTAATATTAGTTGCCTGTAGTCAATCTGAAAGCACTTATAATGTGATAAGCCCACAAGAGTTTGAAGCAAAACTAATAACCCTTAAAAATGTTCAGTTAATAGATGTGCGTACGCCAGAAGAATACCAAACTGGGCATCTGAAAAATGCCATTAACATCAATTTTATGGATGAAGATTTTAAGAGAAATATTTCAAGATTGGATAAAAAGAAACCGGTTTTCATTCATTGTGCTGCAGGTGCGCAAGGAGCTAGAAGTAACCAAACAGCCAAGTTGTTGGAAGAATTAGGATTTGTTGAAATTTATGAATTAGAAGGTGGCATTATAAACTGGATAAAAGCAGGAATGGAAACAGTAAAATAATAAGCAAACAAACAGTTCGCATGGATATTATTGCCATCCAGTTGTCATTAAACATCCAAAAGAACCAACTGACCGTTACGCTGACTGAAAATTCAGACGGAAATTAACTGTTTAGTAAATCACATATTGTAGCAGATACTACCTCCTACGCACCTCCCGATAACTATCGGGATGGTCCATAAGTTTATCAGAGCCTTGTCGAAGGGCTAAAAATGTACAACGTACATTTTTTTAACGCTCTGTCCTGTCACGGATTCGTCACTTTCGGGTTGAGATTTACTATCATGGCAATAACACTTGTTCAGGTGAAATTGTTAAACAACGATTTTTGGATTAGATTTATTATTTTTGTTAAAGTGTTTAAGACTAAAAATTAAAAGATTATGATTTTAGGAGTATCAGAATGGCTTAGTGGCAAATTAGGCTGGAATGTATCGCATATACGAATAGCATTTGTTGTGTCAGTTCTATTGTTCGGATTTGGTTTAGGGCTATATTTAATTTTGTGGTTGGTAAAAGTGTTTTCAAAATAAATATTGGTTTAAAATCCAAGTCTTTTT
>JADFSQ010000333.1 GCA_022560715.1 Bacteroidota bacterium | reverse complement strand
CTATATCTAATTTGAAAATGTAATGGGCTATCCTTTAATCCATCAATAGTTTTAATTAATTCGGAAGTAAATTTATCATTTAGAGAAGTGGCAATTTCTAAATAATACTCTGTTGCCTGTTTTATGTTCAATTTGGCTTCATCCGTTAAATCAATTGTATATGGCATTATTTACGAAGTAGTTGTCTTTTAACTTCTTCCCAAGGGGTGTAATTTAATTCGCCTTTTTTATGTTTATTTAACATTTCGTCCATCATAACTTTGTACTCTTCGGTCAACTCAAAATCATTGGCTTTTTTTATTAAAATATATTCCATATAGTTTTTGAGTTTTCTTCCTTCTCGCTTGGCTTGAATTTCAAGTATTGCGATTGTCTGTCCATCTAAAACTACTTCTTTTCTTTTTTTGTTTCGTAACATCTACGTATAATTTACGATAAATATACGTATGTTTTGTTAGAAAAGTCACGAATTCACAAATTTTATCTTTACCCTCTTAATTTACTTTTCATTATTTGATTTAAAATATTGAAGTGAATTGGTGGCAGAAAAAAAATTAATACGTTGTACTGTACAACCACAATTATATCTTTTTTACAGAATATATTTTACGTAAGTTTGCAGTGAATTTTTAACCCACTTTATGAGTAAATTAGTAATTGTTGGTACTGTAGCTTTTGATGCTATCGAAACCCCTTTTGGGAAAACAGATAAAATTCTTGGTGGAGCAGCTACTTTTATAGGTTTAGCCGCTTCTCAATTTAATGTTAACGCAGCTATTGTTTCTGTAGTTGGTGGCGATTTTCCTCAAGAATATTTAGATTTACTTTCCAATAAAAATATTGATATCTCTGGAATTGAAATCGTAAAAGAAGGTAAAACATTCTTTTGGAAAGGGAAGTATCATAACGATATGAATTCTCGCGATACTCTTGTAACTGACCTGAATGTTTTAGCAGATTTTAATCCGATAGTCCCAAAAAATTATAGAGATGCCGAAGTTGTAATGCTTGGTAATTTACACCCTCTCACACAATTAAGTGTTATTGAACAAATGGAGGTAAAACCAAAACTTGTGATTTTAGATACCATGAATTTTTGGATGGATTGTGCTCTTGAAGAACTTTTAAATGTTCTTAAAAAAATAGACGTAATTGCTATTAATGATGAGGAAGCAAGACAATTAACTGGCGAATATTCTTTAGTTGTAGCCGCAAGAAAGATTCATGAAATGGGACCAAAATATGTAGTCATTAAAAAGGGCGAGCATGGTGCTTTATTGTTTAACGAAGATAATGTGTTTTATGCACCAGCTTTACCATTAGAAGAAGTTTTCGACCCAACTGGTGCTGGTGATACTTTTGCGGGAGGTTTCGCTGGGTATTTGGCAAAAACCGGAGATGTTTCTTTTGAAAATATGAAAAATGCCGTTATCTATGGTTCAACGTTGGCTTCCTTTTGTGTGGAGAAATTTGGAACTGAGCGTATGGAAAATCTATCAAGTAAAGATGTGCAAAAACGTTTGCAACAATTTAAACAACTAACACAATTTGAAATAAAATTAATATAACCAAAAACGTTCCCAAATAAAGAGTGCGTTTTTTATTCTGAAATTTTTTCAGAATCTATTAACCATATTAAATAATGAGCGATGCTTTAAAACATGAATGCGGAATTGCACTCATAAGGCTTTTAAAACCATTAGAATATTACAAAGAAAAATACGGAAGTGCATTTTATGGTGTTAACAAAATGTACTTAATGATGGAGAAACAGCATAACCGAGGACAAGATGGTGCGGGTTTTGCAAGTGTTAAATTAAATACGCAACCCGGAGAACGCTATATTAGTAGAGTACGTTCAATTGCTCAACAACCTATTCAAGATATTTTCTCCCAGATTAACGACAGAATCAACAAAGAACTCAACGATTTTCCTGAATATGTAAATAATGTAGCACTTCAGAAAAAACATATCCCTTATGTTGCTGAATTGCTTCTCGGTCATGTGCGTTATGGAACATTTGGAAAAAATAGCGTGGAAAGTGTACATCCTTTTTTAAGACAAAACAATTGGATGCATCGTAATTTAATTTTGGCTGGAAACTTTAATATGACCAATGTTAAAGAACTTTTTAATAATCTTGTTGAGTTAGGACAGCATCCAAAAGAATATACCGACACCATAACTATTATGGAAAATATTGGTCATTTTTTAGATGATTCCGTTAGTAAAATTTATAAAAATCTCAAAAAAGAAGGTTACAATAAAAATGAATGTTCACCACTAATCGCTAAAAGGTTAAGGCTCGATAAGATTTTAAGAAAAGCTTCCAAAAATTGGGATGGTGGTTATACAATTGCTGGACTTTTAGGTCATGGCGATTCTTTTGTGCTACGTGACCCATCTGGAATTCGACCAGCTTACTATTATAAAGATGATGAAGTAGTTGTAGTTGTTGATGATTCTATTATTGATGTTCTGTCCATGTACGACCTGAAGAAACTGATAACGTCCTCTGAGACGCGCCACATCGTAAATCTGAAGCACACCTTTGACAAGTACACGTGTGAGTATGACCATAAAATCCCAGAGGGTCTCAGGGTCAGGATGTTCCTCGGGCCGGGGCTGGAGAACTGGACGCCTGATACAATCAACGACATCGGTTGTGGTGGGTCGGAGACCTCGGCGGCGTGGCTGATGAAAGCCCTGGCCGAGAGGGACTGCTACCCGATGCTCTATGCTACTGACGACCAGGTCTGGGATGGGGTGGTGTACCGTCCTGCCGCTGATTACGTGCCTGACAACATCGACTGTGACTTGTTTATCTCTTCGAGGCAACCAGGGGTATTCGAGGTCCCGATACCAGCCAGACAGAAGTGGCTCTGGGTACACGATATCCACTGTGGCTCGGCGCTGACTCCTGAAATAGCGGAGCAGTTGAATGTTATCCTGGTACTGAGCAAGTGGCACCTGAAGTTTCTGAAGGGTGTCT
>JADFSQ010000332.1 GCA_022560715.1 Bacteroidota bacterium | reverse complement strand
ATGGATTTACAGAAGCATATGCATTGAAAACAATAGTGCCATATGATTCAAGCGTAGGAACGCCAATACAATTAAAATTAATTCCTAAAGTAAAATCAGGAAAAACTATATTACTATGTTCCGACCAATCATTGATTGTAGAAGACTTAAGCTCATGCTAGAATGAGAAAATTAATCTTGATTACATTAATTGCTTTACTTCTTCTAACATCGGCAGTTTCTGCCAAATCTAATGATGATGTTTCAATATGGGACAGGATAGTAAATTTTTTCTCAGGAGATATAACAGGATATACAATACATGAAGATACTGATAAAGGAAAATCTGCAAAGAAAGAATTAGAAATTGAAAAACAGAAAGAAGAAATAAAAGATTTTATACCTGAATTAGAAAAACAATATAAAAATTCTGAGTTAAAAGCCTTAAAAGCACAAATGAATCCTCATTTTATATTCAATGCACTAAACTCCATACAAGAATATATTTTGCTGAATCAGAAAAATTTAGCAAGCGATTATTTAGGTAAATTTGCCGATTTAATACGCAATTATTTACATTATAGCGACACAGGATTAATTTCTATAGCCGAAGAGGTTAAAAACCTAAACTTATATTTAGAGTTAGAAAAATTGCGCTTTGAAGACGATTTGTCTTATACCATTACTTTAGATAATACCATAAATTCAGACACATCATACATACCAACAATGATTGTGCAACCGTATATTGAAAATGCTTTAAAACACGGTTTGTTACATAAAAAAACAGACAGAAATTTAAAAATTACAATTGCTAAAGTTTCAGATGAGTTGGTAAAATGTATAGTGGAAGATAATGGCGTTGGTAGAAAAAAATCAAAAGAAATTAATAAAAAGAATAGTTCAAAGCATAAATCTTTTGCTTTAAAAGCAACATCAGAACGTTTAGAATTATTGAATTTTGGTAAGGATAAAAAAATAGGCGTTGTTATTGAATACGTACTAAATTCAAACGATGAGGTTGAAGGCACCAAAGTAATTTTAACGATTCCTGTAACTAAAAATATATAAATGAAGGCACTAATTATTGATGACGAAAAAAAAGCGAGAAATGTTTTAAACATTCTTATTGAAGAAAATTGCCCGAAAATCACTCAAATTTTTCAGGCAGATAATTTACTTTCAGGAATTGATATTATAAAAGAAGAAGCACCAAGTATTATATTTTTAGACATTGAAATGCCAGAACATTCAGGATTGGAAATTCTTGATTTTATTGAAAGAGAAGTCTATAATTTCGAAATTATTTTTACAACTGCTTACAGCGAATATGCCATACAAGCATTTCAGCTATCTGCAATAGACTACTTGTTAAAACCAATACGCTCATCGCAAGTAAAAGAAGCCGTAGAAAAAGCAATTAAATTTATAGGGAAATCACAAATAAACGAACGTTTATCAGAATTAAAAATCAGTTTAGACGCTACAAACTTCAAGAAAATAGGATTGCCAAATGCCAACGGAATTAAATTTGTAAATTTTGATGATATTGTGATGTTAGAAGCAGACGGAATGTACACCAATGTTTCCTTACATAACGAAAAAACTATTTTGGTGAGCAAACCATTAAAATTCTTTGCAGATACGCTTCAAAAAATAAACACCTTTTATCGTCCGCATCGTTCTTACCTTATTAATTTAAAATACATACAAGAGTATATCAAAAAAGATGGAGGCTATATTGTTATGGAAAACAATAAAACAGTTTCCATTTCAAAAGATAAAAAACAAGAATTTTTGTCTATTATACAAAATATATAATTTAGTGATTAACAACTCTGCGAAACTCCGTGTATTTCTCCGTGAATCTCTGTGAAACAACCCAAAACAATTTGTGAAGCTTTAGGTTAAACGAAGTTAAATACGTGTCTTAGAAACCCAAAACGCACTTTCAGCAATTAACCATCTTCAAGTCTTGTAAATAAAGAGATTTTTGTTCTCAATAATTATTAAACCAAATTTATTATGAAAACAAAATTACTTTTATTACTGCTTTTAGTAAGTAGTATTGCTTTTGCACAATTCCCTACTAATGGCTTAATAGGAGAATATTCCTTTACAGGAGGAAGTTTAGCCGATGGGGCAAATGGTGACGATTTTACACAAACAGGCACAGCATTAACTACTTTAGATGATAGATTTACATCTGCTAATGACGCAATTAATCTAGGAGGAGATTATTTAACTAGAACAGATATAAATTATCCAACTGTAGGAATTGATAGAGACTCAGGAACTGTTAGTTTTTGGATTAAAACAACAACTAACTCAAGTGATATTAAAACCATTATTGATGATACAAGAGATAGAAGTAGTCCAACCGATAATACTTGGTCTGGCTATTATGTTTATTTAAAAGATGGACAAGTAGGTGTAACTGTTGTGGTAAAATATAACACAGTTGGTTATCGTGGATTTGGTGTTTTATCTCCACAAATAATTAGTGATGGTAATTGGCATCACGTTGCTTTTACAATGTACAATAGAGTCGTATTTACAGGGTCAATTGATATTGTTTCTGCTGGTGTTGCATTATATATTGATGGAGTTGCTGCTGGAAACACTGGAGTTTCACAGGCTAGTACAGGATTTATTCAGTTAACCGAAACAAATGATGCAAGCGGAAACGTTACTATTAGCAATAATAGAGGTAATAATTTTCCAACAATAAATAAGTATCAAGATACAATAGATGATGTATTGTTTTATGGTAGAAGATTAAACCCAACAGAAATAAATCTTTTTTTCTCTAATTCCTCTATTTTCTCCTCCATAGAAATTCTCAGATTTCTTATTCTTCCGTGATGAAGTCTTATTATAGGGTTTGCTTCAGTTTTGCCTTCACGTAAAAGCTTTTTGATAATATCTTCTGCTTTTTTGACTTTAATTTCGGTTGCTTGATTAACACTTTCAATTTGGTTATTTACTAATGTATCATTACTTCTTCTTAACTTATATTCTT
>JADFSQ010000331.1 GCA_022560715.1 Bacteroidota bacterium | reverse complement strand
TATCTACACCTGTTTGTGTCCATGTTCCAGAGATATTTTGATAGATACGTACATGACCTGAATTTGTACCATTTCCGTCATTAAGCGGTGCTCCAATGGCAACAATACTGCCGTCACTGCTAAAACTAACTGAGGATCCTGAATTATCATCTGCTGCTTCTCCATTTATATCTGCACCAACTTGTGTCCATTGTGCAAAAGTGGTGGTAGCTATTAATAACATACTTATAAATGTAATTTTTTTCATTTTTAGTTGGTTTTATTCTCACCAGTGGGTTTTAATACTCCGAAACTTGCTTCGGAATATGTGGAATATTTCCTTATGAATGCCTCGTGAGCTTGCTCCGAGGTAGTTTGCTAGTGTTTCAAATATACGTTAAATATTGAGTACAAGGTATTAAAATTTATTAAGGTCTGTACGGTAGATAATTTTATATATTTGTAATTAATGAAATTAACAGAGTTTTACTGAGCTGGTCGAAATATTGGTTTTCCAAAAAAATAATTAAGAATTCAGTATTATGAATTTAGAGTCAACTAATACTTTCAAACTCATAACTTAAATATGATAGATTTATCAATAAATTTCGGAGGTATTAAATCGCCCAATCCTTTTTGGTTAGCTTCAGCTCCACCAACTAATTCTGGATATCAGGTTATGAAAGCATTTGATGCAGGTTGGGGTGGAGCAGTTTGGAAAACACTTGGTGTTCCAGTTATCAACGTGTCGAGTCGTTATGGTTCTATAAACTATAGAAACACCAGAATGATGGGTTTCAACAATATTGAACTTATTACAGACAGACCTTTGTCTGACAATCTTCGCGAAATAGAAGAAGTAAAAAAATACTTTCCTGATCATGCGGTAATTGCCTCTTTAATGGTAGAAAGCAGGGCAGAGTGGAAACAAATTATAAAGGATGTTGAAAATGCTGGAGCTGATGGTATCGAGCTTAATTTTGGTTGTCCTCACGGAATGTGCGAACGCGGAATGGGTTCAGCAGTTGGGCAAGAACCCGAAGTGTTGAAAACTATTGTAGAATGGGTTAAAGAAGCCGCAAATATTCCTGTGATTACTAAACTATCGCCAAATATTTCACATATAACAGATCCTGGTTTGGCAGCTGTGCAAGGAGGAACAGATTCAATTTCGTTAATAAATACAATGAAAAGCATTATTGGAATAGATTTAGACAGCTACGCGCCTTATCCAATTGTTGATGGCAAAGGCTCTAATGGAGGTTATTGTGGTCCAGCTGTAAAACCAATTGCAATGCACATGTTAAAAGATTTAGCGCAGCATCCAGAGATTTCTAAAGTGCCAATTTCTGGCATTGGTGGTATCGAAACCTGGCGAGATGTTGTAGAGTTTATTTTACTTGGCGCAACATCTGTGCAAGTCTGTACAGCTGTGATGCATTATGGTTTCGGAATTGTACGAGAAATGGAAGCTGGTTTACGTCAGTTTATGGAAGAAAAAGGCTATAAAACTATCTATGATTTTGCTGGAAAAGCATTGCCAAATGTTACTGAATGGAAACATTTAAACTTGAAGTATAAAGTTATTGCCGAAATTAATGCAGATAAATGTATTGGATGTGAATTATGTTATATTTCTTGTGAAGATGGTGCACATCAAGCAATTTCTTTATCAGGTGACCTATCTAATAGAATACCAAGTATTATAGAAGAGAATTGTGTAGGTTGTAATTTATGTTCATTGGTTTGTCCTGTTGAAGATTGTATCACTATGGTAAAAACTGATGATGGAACAGAGCATATTACCTGGAATGAGCGTACACTTAACGATGATATACCAACCACTTTTGATGATGATAGAGCAGGAGGAAAAGGGCATTTTGTGCCTAAACCAACAGATGCTTTAAAAAATAGTGCCTTAAGTTAAAAAGTGCAACTAAAGTACTTAAAGTTATAATAGTATTTTTAATAGAAAGATATAACTTTAGGCACTTAAAACTTTAGCTCACTTTAAGTACTTCTTCATGCCAATAATTTCTTCAACGTATCATCCACCTTTCATTTTCAGAAATGGATTTGTATCTACAGTATATTCAGGTTTGGTTAGAAAAATTAAAAATTTCAATCAAGAACGTGAGCGTATTACACTTTCTGATGGTGATTTTTTAGATTTAGACTGGAGTTTTTCCGAAGAAAAAACCAAAAAACTTATTATTTTACTTCACGGTTTAGAAGGCAATGCACAAAGACCTTACATAACAGGAACAGCGAAACTATTTAATGACAATGGTGTTGATGCAGTTTGTGTTAATTTTAGAGGTTGTAGTGGAGAGCCTAATTTAAAATACCGTTCTTATCATTCAGGAGCCACTGATGATTTAGAAGATGTGATTAATCATATAGTATCTACCAAGCATTATTCAGAAATCTGTATTAAAGGGGTTAGTCTTGGTGGAAATTTAGCCTTAAAATATTTAGGAGAACGTTCTATAATTCCAAAGCAAATAAAAGCTGTGATAGGTGTTTCTGTGCCTTGTTCTTTACAAGGTTCAGCAAAAGAATTACATAGATTCAAAAATATTTTGTTTCATGACAGATTTAAAAAATATTTAGTAAACAGATTAAAATTAAAACAAAAACAATTCTCTGATATATTGAGTATTGAAGAAATTAAATCAATAAAAACCTTAACTGATTTTGATGAAGTATACACCTCAAAAGCTCATGGTTTTATTGATGCTTCAGATTATTACAAAAAAAGCAGTTGCTTACAATTTCTTCCAAATATAAAAACACCAACTTTAATTATTAACGCACTTAATGATTCCTTTCTATCTCCAGAATGTTATCCAATTAAAGAAGCAAAAAACAATGCTAACTTATATTTAGAAATGCCAAAATATGGAGGTCATGTTGGGTTTTATGATAAAAAAAATATTTATTATAATGAAAGCAGGGCTTTGGAGTTTTTCACTAAACAGGATTAGGTTTTTTTTCTTACATTTAAGCAAATCAATTATGTATGCTTAAAA
>JADFSQ010000330.1 GCA_022560715.1 Bacteroidota bacterium | reverse complement strand
GACATTTTCGAGGACGATATTGTTAAGATATATGGGTATAAAAATGATGTAACCGAACAAGGAGAAGTATTTTGGTGCACGTATTCTTTAAGATGGAAAGTTGAAACTTATGGATTTACTAAAGATAATAATATTGATATCTGGATAAATAATGCAGGAGTTATTGTATCAAGTAAACTTCTTGATGTTACAGAATTAGAAGGGGATCATATAAATAATACAAATGTAAAATCACTTTTCTTTTTATCAACACATATTGCTAAACACATGAAAAAAAGAGACTTTATTAAAACGTTAAGTCTAGCAGCTTTAGCAACACCGTTTTCTGTAAATGCTTTAGAAACTTGGCTTCAGGAATTTGAATATTTGCCAATCGATAAACTTTCATCAACCGAAGATTTCTGGTTAAAAATAAGGCAGGACTATAAACTAAAGCCAGACTATATTAATCTGGAAAGTGGTTACTACAATATTATCCCCACACCAACACTTAATGGAATGATTGAGCATGTAAAAATGGTAAACTATGAAGGTTCCTATTATATGCGTACTGTACAATGGGAAAACAAAAAGCGCATGACCGAAAAATTAGCTGAAGTTGTTGGTTGCTCTCCTAAAAATGTAATTATTACCAGAAACACCACGGAATCTTTAGATATGGTTATTAAAGGATTTTCTTGGAAAAAAGGCGATGAAGCTATTTTTGCTGAACAAGATTATGGAGCAATGAAAATTATGTTCGAACAAGTTTCAAAGCGTTTTGAAATGGTAAATAAAATAGTTTCTGTACCTAATCATCCAACCTCTGATGAAGAGATTGTAAGCCTTTATGCTAATGCTATTACAGCCAATACAAAGCTGATAATGGTGTGCCACATGATTAATATTACAGGACATATTCTTCCAATTAAAAAAATATGTGAAATGGCACATAAAAGAGGTGTACAAGTTATGGTAGATGGTGCACATTGTGTTGGTCATTTTAAATTTAGTATAGAAGATTTAGGCTGTGATTATTATGGGTCGAGTTTGCATAAATGGCTTGCAGTACCATTAGGCACAGGTTTATTATATGTAAACGATAAACATATCGATACATTATGGCCAATTTTTGCTGAATCAAAGCGTGAAGAAGGTGATATATCTCGATTAAACCATACAGGAACACATCCTGTGTACCATGATTTAAGTATTGAAAATGCCATAGATTATTATAATATGCTGGGTGCTGAACGCAAAGAAGCACGACTGCGATATTTACAGGAATATTGGACAACTCAAGTTAGAAATCATCCAAATATTATTGTCAATACTCCTAAAGAATCACATAGAGCTTGTGGTATTGCAAATGTTGGTATAAAAAGTATGAAACCTACTGAATTGTCAAAGCGTTTAATGAATGACTATAAAATTTTTACAGTTGCTATTGATTATGCCAATGTAAAAGGCTGTCGTATCACACCAAACGTATTTACACTCACAAAAGAGTTGGATGTATTTGTAAATGCTTTAAAAGAAATGGCTTCATAAAGTTTACCATTCATTAATTCTGTTAGAATCTAATTTAATAAAAATAAAGAGGAGTAAAGTAAAACCCCAAAGTCCGGAGCCACCATAACTAAAAAAGGGTAGCGGAATTCCTATGGTTGGTATTAAACCCATAACCATGCCTATATTTATCATAAAATGGAAGAATAAAATGGATGCTACGCCATAACCATAAACCCGGCTAAACTGCGATTTTTGTAATTCGGCAAGATATAAAACCCGAAGTATTAAAAGCACAAATAATATTACAACAAAACTGCTTCCTAAAAAGCCCCATTCTTCGCCAACTGTACTGAATATATAATCGGTATGTTGTTCTGGTACAAACTTTCCTATGGTACGAGTACCTTCCAGAAACCCTTTTCCTGTAAAACCTCCCGAACTTATGGCTTTTTCAGATTCGTGAAGGCTATATAAAATTGTTTGCTTAAGGCTTTCAAGCTTTTCAGGGTCTTTTTCCAAGCGCAACCATAAACTTATTCTATCTTGTTGGTGAGGCTGTAAAATAGTTGTGTAAAAAAATTGAATTCCAAAAGAAAACATAGCACAAACAATAGCAATAGCGACAGGGTTGAGGATAGATCGCTTTTTTTTCTTAATAAAAAAATGATGTAAAAAAATTAATACAGCAACTACAATAGATGTTGGTAAAGCCAAAAACTTGAGTGAAGTAACGCCTAAAATTAATAATCCAAATCCTATTAATAAATAAATCTGTGGAATACCTTCTCTGTAAAACACAAAAAAGAATGACGCATAAACAAGAGTACTTCCTGCATCGTTTTGCAATAAGATTAATAGTGCAGGAATACTAATAATTAAAACAGTTTTTAATTGGTCTTTTATGGTTTTAATATTGGTTTGTATATCACTTATGTATTTTGCGACTGCCAATACAGTGGCTACTTTGGCAAATTCACTTGGCTGGATGGTCATGCCACCAATGGCGTACCAGGAAGTTGCTCCTGCAACTGTTTTTCCAAAAATAAATAAGCCAATAAGAGACAATATGGAAACCAAATAGATAATACTGGCAAAGCGTTCGTAAAATTTAGCTTCAAGAGAAAAAACTAAAATAATTAAAGCTAAAGAGAAAATAATAAAAATAAGTTGCTTACCGTAAGGTTGATTTATATCTAAATAACTTGTAACTTCTCCGGAAAGTGAAGCAGAATTTAACCCACCGGGGGAGAAGGCCCACATTGTCGCAGACCCTATATTTGCACTAGCATCATAAACAGATTGAGAGATTAAAGAAGAATTTTCTCTAGTTGCAAGAGTTTGATTTACATAAGCAATATTCATAACTCCTTCTGTGCTGTCTCCGGTGTCTCTGCTAGCCAAAACATTAAATGCTAAACCAGTGTTAAAGACTCGAATAAGTGTTACACCTCCTGTATATGTTCTAGTGGTGGTAGAACCATCTTGAACACAAGTATCACTCCCCCATAACATCACATTCCAA
>JADFSQ010000015.1 GCA_022560715.1 Bacteroidota bacterium | reverse complement strand
CGATAGCGTTGCTGATGGATCTTGTCCAAACGAGTCTATTATAACACGTACTTGGACACTTGTTGATGACTGTGGTAATACAACGACGGCTAATCAAACTATTACAGTTGAAGATACAACGCCACCAGAATTAATTACAAATTTACCAACAACACTTACTGCAAGTTGTGATAATATTCCAACAGCTCCAAATCCTGGATTTGTAGATAATTGTTCCACTAACATAGATGTGCAATTTAATGAAGACAATCAATTTGATGGTTCGAGTAGTGATTATGATATTATTAGAACTTGGACAGTAACTGACGAATGTGACAATACAGCAGTATTTACACAAATAGTAACAGTAACCATTTTAGAAACAGTTACTCAAGTTGCTGACTCTATATGTTTTGATGATGGTTCTATAGATTTAAATGACTATTTAAGTGATATTGATTCAGATATCAGCTGGCAAGTTGTTTCCGGAGATGCAACATTGGATGGAAGCATATTTGATCCTACAAATGTTGAATTAGCTGATTATGTCTTTACTTATACTTTTGCTGAAGTTGGCGGTTGCTTAAGCACAAAAGAGCTTACAATTAGTGTTAATGACGAATGTATTGTATTAGAATGTGGAGTCGATGACGTTATAGTCTCTAAAGCTGTGACGCCAAATGGTGACCAATGGAATGAATACTTTACTATAACAGGAGTTGAAGGATGTGGATTTACTATTGAACTTCAAATATTTAACCGTTGGGGTGCAAAAATATATGAATCTAAAAATTATCAAAACGACTGGAGTGGTTCAGCTCCTAGTAGTGCCATTGGAAATGCAGATAAAGTTCCAACAGGAACCTATTATTATATCATTAACCTTATAAACAGTGGATTAAAACCTTTTACAGGACCTATCTACGTTGGAACTAAATAAAAAATCTTAACCTGAATATCATGAAAAAACTTATTAAGTTTAACATTTTTGCCTTTATATTGTTCGGTTGTTCAACTGTATTAAGTCAGCAATTGCCACAATTTACGCAATACATGTATAATACAGTATCCATAAATCCAGCTTATGCAGGCAGTAGAGGAACTTTAAGTATCGTTGCATTGCATAGAACACAATGGGTTGGTATTGAAGGAGCTCCTACTACGCAAACATTATCGATTCATACTCCAACGAGAAATGAAAAAGTAGGATTAGGATTTACATTTATTAATGATAAATTAGGCTATGAAAATTTTTCATACTTATACGCTGATTTCTCTTATACTATTCAAACAGGAGAAAATACAAAACTTGCTTTTGGTATAAAAGGTGGATTTACTCATTATAGCCTTGATGAAGTGCTGTTAAACGATCCTTCGATTGTAAGTGATCCATTTTTTAATGATGTATCAAACCGTTGGAGTCCAAACGTTGGAGTTGGAATATATTGGCATTCTAATAAATGGTATGTGAGTTTATCTGCGCCTAGAATTTTAAATACCGATTATAACAAAGGTGGGCAAGGAAATGTAGATTATGTAGCTCTTGAAAGAGTGAGTTACTATTTTACTGGTGGATATGTATTTGATATTAGTGAGACTACAAAATTTAAACCTGCATTTTTAGTAAAAGCTACAAATGGTGCACCTATATCATACGATCTTACAGCTAATTTCTTGTTTAACGAAAAGTTATGGTTAGGAGCTGCATACAGAATAAACGAATCTGCTGCTGCCATTGGAGGACTTGTAGATTTTCAGGTTAGTAAGCAATTAAGATTGGGTTATGCTTACGAATATCCTATTTCAGATATCAGACCATATACCAGTGGTACTCACGAGATATTGCTAATGTTTGAAGTATTTAAAATTAAACGTATAAAATCCCCAAGATATTTTTAAATTACAACTACTATGAAAACTAAAGTTTTATTAATAATATTTGTCATTTTTTGCACTTTCTCTTTTGCCCAAAGAAAACTTGCTGATAAATTCTTTAAAGATTATGCTTATATAAAAGCAACAGAACTCTATAAAGAAGCTGTAAAAAAAGGAAATGATAGCGAACATGTATTAACACGTTTGGGAGATTGTTATTATTTCAATTCCAGAACAGATAAAGCAGCTGAATGGTATGGAAAAGCTGTAAGTCAATATCCAAAAATAGACCCGGAATATATTTATAAATACATTTTAACTTTAAGAAGTATTGGCGATTATGAAATGGCTGATACCTGGATTCAAATATTTAATGAAATTCAGGAAGATAGTAAAAAAGCTAAAAATTTTGTTTTAATAGATTCCGATGTATTTGAAGAACTCGCTTCAACTGATGGTATTTATATCGAAACCAAAAGCCTCTCTATCAATAGTGAGCATTCAGAATTTGGAGGATTTGAGCACAACGGAAAATTTTACTTTTCTTCAGCTAGAAACACATTAAATAATGCTTTAAATAATGTTTATAGATGGAATGAAGAACCTTTTTTAAACATATACCAAAGCGATGTGACAACGGCTAATGGTGAAAAAGAATTTAGTGACCCTAGTTCTATTTCGTCAGATATAAATACAAAGTATCATGAAGCTTCAATTGCTATAACTAATGACGGCAAAATATTATACTATACAAGAAACAACCTAACTAAAAGAAAAGGATTAGGTACAGATAGAAAAGGTACTACTTCACTAAAAATTTATAAGGCAACACTTATAGATGATAAATGGCAAAATATTGAAGAATTGCCTTTAAATGATAAATCATACTCTAATGGACATCCTGCATTGAGTCCGGATAACAAAACCTTATTTTTTGTTTCAGACAGAGAAGGTGGCTATGGAATGACTGATATATATAAGGTAGCTATTAATGAAGATGGCACTTATGGTGAACCAGAAAATCTAGGCGATAAAATTAATACTGAAGGAAAAGAAGTTTTTCCTTATGTAGATAGCGAAAATATGCTTTATTTTTCTTCTGAAGGATTTACAAATTTAGGATTGTTGGATATTTTTAAATCTAATATATTAAACAATCCAGATGCTAAAGTTGAAAATTTAGGAGCTCCATTTAATAGTGGTGGCGATGATTTTTCATTTTTTATAAATAATGAAGACAATACAGGATATTTCTCTTCAAATAATAGAGATGGTGGACAAGGCGGAGACGATATCTATAGCTTTAAAACATTTAAATGTCAACAGATTATTAAAGGAATCGCGACCAACAGTCTAACTTCATTACCATTAGCTTCAGTTAAAGTTGAATTAATAGATAAGACCGGAAAAATCATTAATGAGGTTGAAACCAACGAAAAAGGAGAATATTCTTTTGAAGTAGACTGTAACGAAAAATATACAATACGTGGTTCTAAACCAGATTATAAAGATGATTTAAAAGAAGTAAACACGTCTATTATTGATAGCTTCGAAAATATAACCGACCTATCGTTAGTTCCGCTAATTATTGATAATAAAATAGTTATAAACCCAATTTTCTTCGATTTCGACAAATGGGATATTCGTACGGATGCAAAATACGAATTGGAAAGCATTGTAGATGTTATGAGAAAACATCCAACTATGGTTATTAAAATTGAAGCTCATACCGACAGCAGAGGTACAAATAGATACAACATGAAACTATCTGACAGAAGAGCAAAATCTACAAGAGATTATATATTATCTCGTGGTATAGATGCTACAAGAATAGAAAGTGCCATTGGTTATGGTGAATCGCAACTCATAAACGATTGTGGAAGAAACTGTACTGAAGAAGACCATCAGGAAAACAGAAGATCTTATTTCTATATTGTAAACCAATAGAATTAACGTACTATAATAATAAAACAGGCATGTTCATTAGAATGTGTCTGTTTTTTATTCTATAAAATTAAAGTACTTATTTCTTAATAAAAATATTAGTGTAATAGTATTTACCGTTTTCGTCCTTTTCAGCAGAAATATCAAAATCCGTATAATCTCCTTCAATTATATTTCGATGTCCTTCACTATTTAACCATGCATTTACTACAGATTCAGACGAACTATATGCATAAGCTACGTTTTCTCCTACTCTTGATGCACCAGCATTATTTGTAAGGCTTGTTTTTCTTTGCAAAAAATTATCATGAGAAATCTGGTTCTTATCAATCATATAATCAGTATGCCCATATGTTTGAGCCTTAATGATATTCATGCTTTTTAAAGAGCTTAAACCTAAAGAAAGTCTATGATTATTTATAAGCTCAAGAATTTCAATCTCAATCACTTTTGCTTGAGGAACAAAAGATGAAGTAATGGTTTCAATTTTGTCTTCTTCTATAGAATCTGTCGAGCATGAAAAAGACAGTAATGCTATTAATGCCACTGCAGGCAATAGTTTTGGTAATTTCATCGTAGGTATTTTAGATTTGGGTTAGTAAATATAGCTACCAAACCTAAAACCTTATGTTAATGAAATGTTAAAATCGATAAAATACATGTATTTTATCGAAATTTAATGACATTTAATCGACGAAATGCATCTTAAACTGATTTTCTTGACTTTTATCGGTGAAAAATCAAGTTGAATTACGATTATGGAGATAATCTATTAATTTCCCAATTATAATCGGAAAGTAATCGATAACGAATTCTATCATGGAGTCTATTAGCACGTCCTTGCCAAAATTCTATTTCTATTGGTTTTACTATAAAACCACCCCAAAATTTTGGTCTCTGTATTTCTTTGCCCTCCAACTCTTGTTCCAATATTTTGAGTTCATTTTCTAAAACGATTCTGTTTTCTATGACTTCACTTTGATTAGATACAATAGCACTTAACTGACTTCCTCTAGGACGAGACTCGAAATAGCCATCGCTTAAATTTTCAGCAATTTTTTCAGCAGTTCCCTTAATAATAATTTGACGTTCGGCACTTTGCCAAAAAAAAGATAAACAAACATTTGGATTTTTAGCAATTGCTTTTCCTTTTTCGCTTTTGTAGTTTGTATAAAAAATAAACCCTTCATAAGTATATTTTTTAAGTAGTACTACTCTACTCTTTGGATATCCATCTAAACCAATGGTGGCAAGTGTCATGGCATTGGTTTCGTCTTCGGGAAAAAACTGATCTACCTCATAAAACCACTTTTGGAATAATTCCATAGGATTTTCTGGCACATTTTTTAATAACAGTTCGTGCTTTTCATAAGATTTTCTATAATTGCTTAAATCTTTATCCATAATACCAATGCAAGTTACATGATTTTAGTTGCATCTTTTTGATATAAATAAAAAATCTATTACTTTTACACCTCCAAATACTATAACCTAATTATGAAATTTGAAAATTCTAAATATTACAATACTATAAATAGCAAAAAAATTTCTTTCCCTTTTGGTAATTTCTACTTATCAGAATATTTTATAGTATCTGAGATTAATGAAGGAGAACATTTTGATTCGAACAAAATTCAGGAAGTGATTAAATGTTTATTTGAACATTATGATAAGAATTTCCAAATCGGATATATTTCTAATAGAGTAAACTCTTATTCTTCAGATCCTTTACAATGGGTAAAAGTTAATGCCGAGCACAATTTTATTTTAGCAAGTGCAATTGTTATATATAATGACTTTAGTTTTATTAATGCAACTATTGAAAAAAACTTATCTAATAAGAGCATTAAGCGTTGCGACACTTTAGACCAAGCTATAAATTGGATTCTTAACATAAAAGAATTTAAATCACCTTTACATAACTTTAAAACTCTATAACTTTACCATCTTCTGCTAATTCAACATTTTTAAAAATCTCTTTTGCTTCAGTCCTGAAATAATTTAAATCGTCATAGCGTGTAGAAAAATGCCCAAGCAATAATCTCCCTACATTAGCTAGCCTGGCAATACTTGCTGCTTGTTTTGCTGTACTATGTTTTGTAGATAAAGCCAATTTTGAATGTTTCTCTAAAAAAGTAGATTCGTGATAGAGTACATCTACCTCTTTAATTATAGGAATTATATCTTCATTATACGCAGTATCACTGCAAAATGCATAGCTTTTTGGTTTAGGTCCAGAAGATGTAACATCTTGATTTTTTATCAATTTCCCTTCTTCATTTTCTACATCAAAACCTTGTTTTAATTTTCTGTAATAAGCGACATCTATTTTAGCATCTTCAACTTTACCAATATTTAACTTTCGCTCTTTTTCTTTTTCTTTGAATAGAAACCCATTGGTATAGATACGATGGTCTAACGGAATAGTGTACACTTCTACTTTGTCATCTTCAAATATTATTTCAGACTTCTTTGATACTAACTCATGAAAAATAAGCTTGTAATTTGTCCATGAACCCGATAGTTTCATATGAAGCGTAATGACTTCTTTTAATCCTTTCGGTGCATAAACATGCAAATCGGCTTCTCTGGTTAACAATCTAAATGTTGAAATTAATCCTACCAAACCAAAATAATGGTCACCATGCAGATGCGAAATAAAAATATGTTTTATACGTGAAAATTTTATTTTGTTTTTTCGAAGTTGAACCTGAGTTCCTTCTCCACAATCTATTAAAAAAATATGGTTACAGATTTCTAAAACCTGTGCTGTAGGATTAGTGTTTATTCTTGGTGTTGCACTATTACAACCTAAAATAGTGAGTTTCATAATTAAAATCCTAAATCACGTTCTATTTCTTCCATTTCTATTATATCGTAAGCTTCATGAAGTGTTGGTACTATAATGAGTTCATCAGGAATATCATCAATATCAATTTTATCAGTTACTAAAACAAAAGAATGGTTTGCATTTCGATGCTGATTAGATATTTGTAAAAATTCAACAACATCTTGAATAATCAAAGGTCTTAAGCTCGTAAGATTAACAATAATATTATCGTTCTTAAATCGACTATAAAGTATTTGTAACTTTTTAGCAAGTTCGGTAATTGAAGCTCTTTCTTGGGTAATAATAGATATATTTCCATCTCTATCAAAAATCATACACTACTATTTAATTTTTGAAGCTAATAAATAAATAACAGCCATTCGTATTGCGACACCATTTTCTACCTGATTAAGAATTATGGCTTGATTAGAATCTGCAACATCGCTTGTAATTTCCACACCACGATTTATAGGTCCAGGATGCATGATAATAATTTCCTTATCCAGCGACTCTAAAAGCTCTTTGTTCACTCCAAATTGCTGTGTGTATTCTCTGGTTGAAGGGAAATAACTTATATCCATACGCTCATTTTGAACACGAAGCATATTAGCAACATCACACCAATTTAAAGCCGTTCGTAGATTGGTTTCGACTTTTACTCCCAGTTTTTCAATATATTTGGGAATCAATGTTTTTGGTCCGCAAACCATCACATCTGCGCCTTGCAGTTGTAGTGCAAAAATATTGGATAGCGCAACACGGCTGTGCAATATGTCTCCAACAATTACAACGTTCTTACCTTTAACTTCGCCTAACCTTTCTCTTATGGAATAGGTGTCTAACAATGCCTGAGTTGGGTGCTCATGAGTTCCATCTCCTGCATTAATAATACTGGCTTTAATATGCTTAGACAAAAATACTCCTGCTCCAGCATTTGGATGTCTTATAACTACCATATCAACTTTCATTGATAGAATATTGTTTACTGTATCTATTAAGGTTTCTCCTTTTTTTACTGAAGATTGTGATGCTGAAAAATTAATTACATCTGCAGATAAACGTTTTTCGGCCAACTCAAAAGAGAGTTTTGTTCTTGTAGAATTTTCGAAAAATAAGTTTGCTATTGTAATATCACGAAGCGAAGGCACTTTTTTTATGGATCGGTTTATAACTTCTTTAAAGTGATCGGCAGTCTCAAAAATAAGCTGAATATCTTGTTTGTTAAGATATTTAATTCCTAATAAGTGATTGACACTTAATTCGCTCATATTGTTTAGTTTTCAGTATTCAGTATTCAGTATTCAGTTTGCAGTCTTCAGTCTTCAGTCATCAGTCATCAGTCAATTTATTTTTAATCATTCATTTAACTATTAATTAAATACACCGCATCTTCACCATCATTTTCTATCCAATTCACTTTTACTTTTTCGTTGTTAATTGCATCTACTTGTCTTCCTCTATAATCCGGCTGTATTGGTAAATGTCTGCTAAAACGCCTGTCAATAAGCGTTAAGAGTTCAATTTCGCTTGGTCTTCCAAAAGATTGTATTGCTGTTAATGCAGCTCTAATACTTCGTCCTGTATATAAAACATCGTCTATAAATACCACCTTTTTATTTTCAATAATAAAATCTATTTCAGTAGTATTTGCTTCTAATGGTTTGTCTCCACGTCTAAAATCATCTCTAAAAAATGTAATATCAAGATATCCAAGTTGAATGTTTTTTATTTTATAATCGTGTTTTAGCATTTTAGCCAAGCGATCAGCAAGATATTTACCACGAGGCTGAATGCCTATAAGTACTGTATTTGTAAAGTCGTTGTGATTTTCAATAAGTTGACAAGCCAATCGATGAAGAATGATGTTTACCTCTTTTGCGTTAAGTAACACTTTTTGACTCATAACGTATTTGGAATGCAAAGATAATGTAAAATTTTAAAAGTATAGGATGTTTAACTTTAAATAAAAAAGACTGCCTTTTCAGACAGCCTCTTTATAATAATAAATATGAATAGAAAAACTTAAGCCTTTCCGTCCATTTTATCTTTAAGTGCTTGCAATGTTTCATTCGCATCACCAAGCGTTGGTTTTGCTTCAGCGGCAGCTATTTTAGCTTTTTTAACTGCTGCCTTTACATTTTTAGCTTCTTCTGCTTTAAAAACTGCTGTATGTGAAGCTACAACGCGTTTAAATTCTTTATTGAATTCAATAATTTTAAACTCGGCTGTATCTCCTTTTTTAAGTTTCTTACCATCTTCTTTTTCAAGATGACGAGAAGGAATAAAAGCAGCGATGTTTTCATTAAATTTAACAATAGCTCCTTTATCCACAATTTCAGAAATCTCTGCTTCATGAGTTGTATCGAGAGCGAATTCTTTTTCGTATTTGTCCCAAGGATTATCTGTTGTTTGCTTATGACCTAAACTTAATTTACGTCCTTCAACATCCAATTCTAACACAACAACATCTAATGTGTCTCCAACTGAACAAAATTCACTTGGATGCTTAATCTTTTTAGTCCAAGATAAATCTGAAATATAAATTAAACCGTCAATGCCTTCTTCTAATTCAACAAATACACCAAAATTTGTAAAGTTTCTTACAATACCTTTATGTTTAGAACCTACAGGATATTTACTTGTAATATCAGTCCAAGGATCTGGAGTTAATTGCTTGATACCAAGCGACATTTTACGATCTTCTCTGTCTAAAGTTAAAATTTGAGCTTCAATCTTGTCACCAACGGTAACAAAATCTTGTGCAGAACGTAAGTGCGTTGACCATGACATTTCTGAAACGTGAATTAATCCTTCAACGCCTTCAGCAACTTCAATAAATGCACCATAATCTGCAATTACAACCACTCTACCTAATACTTTATCTCCAATTTTTATGTCTTCGCTTAAAGATTCCCAAGGGTGTTTGCTTAATTGTTTAAGACCTAATTGAATCCTGGACTTATTCTCATCAAAATCAAGGATTACAACATTAATTTTCTCATCCAATTCTACAATTTCGCTAGGATGATTAATACGTGACCAAGATAAATCTGTAATATGAATTAAGCCATCTACTCCGCCTAAATCCATAAATACTCCATAAGAAGTAATATTTTTAACAAAGCCTTCTAATACCTGACCCTTTTCTAATTTACTGATAATTTCTTTCTTTTGAAGCTCAATATCAGCTTCTATAAGTGCTTTATGAGAAACAACTACATTTTTGAATTCGTGATTTATTTTTACCACTTTAAACTCCATGGTTTTGTTTACATAAGCATCGTAATCTCTAATAGGCTTAACATCTATTTGAGAACCTGGCAAGAACGCTTCAATTCCAAATACATCTACGATCATTCCACCTTTAGTACGACATTTAATAAAACCATTAACTATTTCTCCAGTATCATGAGCTGCATTAACACGTTCCCAAGCTTTAATTACTCTGGCTTTTCTGTGAGACAATACTAATTGTCCAGTTGCATCTTCTCGAACATCTATCAATACTTCTACTTTATCACCAATTTTTAAATCCTGATTGTAACGAAATTCATTTAATGAAATTACACCTTCAGATTTTGCATTGATATCTATAATCACATCTCTATCCGAAATATGAATTACTACACCATCGACAACTTGATTATTAAGAGTATCTACAAAGTTTTCGGATACTAATTTTTCAAATTCTTTTAATTGTGCATCATCAACAGGATCAATTCCTTCTTCGTAATTGTGCCAATTAAAGTCCTTTAAAAATTTGTCTGGATTTGCTTGTGCTTCAGAGAGTACTGGAGCTTCTACGGTTACAGCTTCTGTAGTTTGCGGTGTTTCTACTTTAGCTTTTTTTACTTTTTTTTCTTTTTTTTCAGCCATTGCTGATTAAAATTTGTATTCTGGTATGTATTCAGAAGATTTAAGCAAGTTACACACAGAAGTGTTAGAGTTTGTTTTCAGTTCCTTTTATCTTTCTGAATATTGCTAAAAGGAGCGCAAAGATAAACACATTATATTGAATTGCCTAATTAGATTTGAAGTAAATACCAAAATTAAAAAACTATTCTTCTAATTTTAAAATCTTATTAATCAACAGCATGATTTGAGTAAATTGTTCTTCTAATGAAAGATTAGAATTATCGATTTCTATGGCATCTTCTGCCTTTATTAATGGAGAGCTTTTACGATGAGAATCAATATAATCACGTTTGTTTACATTTTTCAATACTTCCTCAAAAGATATATTTTCGCCTCTTTTTATTAACTCATCATAACGTCGTTGAGCACGAATTTTTGGTGAGGCATTCATAAAGATTTTTAATTCTGCATTTGGAAAAACAACAGTACCAATATCTCGACCATCCATAACTACAGCACTATTTTTTCCTATTTCTTGCTGTTGTTTTACCAGTCGATTACGCACTTCTGGAACTGTAGAAACTGCACTTACAAAATTAGAAACTTCCATAGTTCTAATCTCTTTTTCTACATTCTTACCATTCAAATACATTTCAGAAAATCCTAATGATGGATTAAATTTAAATGAAAGATTTATATTATGTAACTGTAAAACTAAATCGTTTATAAGAAAACTATCATCAGAAATAAAATCGTTTTGCATCGCATATAAAGTAACTGCACGATACATTGCTCCTGTATCTACATATATATAATCTAGTGTTTTAGCCAATTGTTTTGCAATGGTACTTTTACCTGTTGATGAAAAACCGTCTATGGCTATAGTAATTTTATTCATGTGTATATATTCATTGTTTTTTAACTGTCATCCCGATAGTTATCGGGACTGTTCGTTATTAATCATTTTCCTTGAGTGATAAACTTTTAGCATTCTCGTTTCATCTTATTGTAGGTCTATTTGCAATCCGAAAAAACTTGCATTTCCAGCACCAGAATATCTTGCATGTGTATAACTAAATCTCATTTTTCTAAGTTTTATTCCAAACCCAAATGACAATCCTGAAAAATTTCGTTGGTCTAATATTCGCAGTTCTTCAGCTCTTCTAAAATTATATCCTATCCTAACATTAAATCCTTTATCCGGAAATAATTCTGCTCCCAAAATTAAATGTCGTAACGTTTCGTTTAAAAATCCTATTTTCTCTTCTGTTTGATTTCCATCTAAATCGCTTGTAGTTCTTGCAGGATTTGGTCTTGCAATTGGCCACTTCTGTAAATTTTCGAATGTTACATGCCAACGCAAAGGTACATTTTCTAAAATTTGAGACATTCCAAAATCTACCTCAAAAGGCAAAGGCTCATTCAATCCAGCATAAGTTGTTATTTGTGATCCTAAATTTCTAGCAACTATTGCAGCATTAAAATTAATATCTTTATTTATGTATAACAATCCAAAATCGGCAGCAACTCCAAAAGATGTGTATTGTTCAAGTTTCGAGGTAATTATTTTTAGATTAGCACCAAAATAAAAATCGGTGTATCCAATTTGCAATGCATAACCTAATGATATTGCAGATTCGGTACCTGTAAAAGATCCTGTTGAAATTCCATTTTCGTCATAACCATCAAAATCTCCATAATTTATATAGGTAATTCCTATGTGAAAAGTTTGCGTTCTTCGGTCCCAAGTATAAGCATAAGCAGCTGTTCCATAACTAATTCCACCTAAATAACTAGAATAATTAAGTGCCAGCTGATTATTCATTTCAACATTAATCGTAGCTGGATTATAAAGTGCTTGTGTTACATCGTAATCTACATTGGTAAGTACTTTTCCACCGAGAGCAGCTTGTCGTGGAGAAGATACCAAATTTAGAAATTGGTAAGTTGCTTCACCTCCAACTTGTGAAAAAATTGAGGTTACAAAAACCAAAAAAAAAGAAGTGATAATCGTTCTTATCATAAAGTCGCAAAATAACTAAATCTAACTTAAAACGATTGTATGAATAATATATTTTTGAATCTCCATAAAAACGTCGATAAAATCTATATTAAGCGTTACAGTTTTTTTGCGTTTTTAACCTTTTCCTGCGTTAATGCCAATTTAATAACATCGCTCATATCCGAAACATAATGAAAGGTTAATCCTTTAAGATATTCTGCTTTTATTTCTAAAATGTCGCTTTTATTTTCTTTACAAAGCAATATTTCTTTAATTCTGGCACGTTTTGCAGCAAGGATTTTTTCTTTTATTCCACCTACAGGAAGTACTTTTCCACGAAGTGTAATTTCGCCAGTCATAGCAAGGCTTTTCTTTACTTTACGCTGCGTAAATAATGAAACTAAAGAGGTTAGCATTGTAACTCCAGCACTTGGACCATCTTTTGGTGTTGCACCTTCAGGAACATGAATATGCACATTATACTTATTGAAAATATCAGGACTAATTCCAAAAGTATCCGCGTTAGCTTTAATATATTCCATAGCAATGGTCGCAGATTCTTTCATGACTTTTCCCAAATTTCCGGTAATTGACATATTCCCTTTTCCTTTAGATAAGATAGATTCAATAAATAAAATATCGCCTCCTACACGAGTCCACGCCAATCCTGTAACTACACCAGCAACATTATTGTTTTCGTACTTATCACGTTCTAATTTTGGGCTTCCGAGCACTTCAATTATATCTTCATTAGAAATTTTAATGCTGTACTCTTCTTCCATTGCAATATTTTTTGCAGCGTAACGCACCATTTTAGCAAGTTGTTTTTCTAAACCACGAACACCTGATTCTCTGGTATAACCTTCAACTATTTTTTCTAATTGTGGCATTGCAATTTTTAAATGTTTTTTAGATAAACCATGTTCTTTTAATTGCTTTGGCAATAAATGCCGTTTACCAATTTCTACTTTCTCTTCGATAGTGTAACCAGTAACATTAATAATTTCCATTCTATCGAGCAGTGCAGGTTGAATAGTTGATAAACTATTGGCAGTTGCTATAAACATTACTTTAGACAGATCGTAACCCATTTCGAGGAAGTTATCATAAAACTCAGAGTTTTGTTCTGGGTCTAATACCTCAAGCATTGCTGATGACGGATCGCCTTGGTGAGAATTAGATAGTTTATCTATTTCGTCTAAAACAAAAACCGGGTTAGAAGTTCCAGCCTTTTTTATACTTTGTAAAATCCGTCCAGGCATGGCGCCAATATACGTTTTGCGATGCCCTCTTATTTCAGCTTCATCTCGTAAACCACCGAGAGATACTCGTATGTATTCTCTTCCTAAAGCTTCAGCTATGGATTTACCTAATGATGTTTTACCGACTCCCGGAGGTCCATATAAGCACAAAATTGGGGACTTCATGTCGTTACGAATTTTCAGTACTGCGAGATATTCAATAATTCTTCGCTTTACCTCATCCAAACCATAATGGTCTCTATCAAGAATTTTTTT
>JADFSQ010000329.1 GCA_022560715.1 Bacteroidota bacterium | reverse complement strand
TGCTTTTATGCTTTTCTACGATGTTCCAAAAGCGTCCCCAATCTGGATAACTTGGCACACCTTCAAACATAACAGTTGTTGCTCCATTAGCTAATGGTCCGTAAATAATATAGCTGTGACCTGTAATCCAGCTAATATCTGCAGTACACCAATACACATCCTTTTCGGTATACTGAAAGGCATTTTTAAATGAATACGCTGTATAAACCATATAACCTGCAGTAGTATGCACCATCCCTTTTGGTTGTCCTGTTGAACCAGATGTATATAAGATAAATAGAGGGTCTTCGGCATCCATGATTTCCGGTTCACAATCTTTTGAAGCAGAATCCAATAAAGGTTGCAACCATTTATCACGACCACCTTTCATATTAATGTCCGAGTTAATGCGCTTAACTACCAAAACCGTTTCTACACAAGAACATTTTTCCAAACTTTCGTCTACAATACATTTTAAATCGATTGTTTTTGCACCACGATAGGAACCGTCGCTGGTAATTACCATTTTACAATCGCTATCATTAATTCTTGTTGATAAGGCTGTTGATGAAAAACCTGCAAATACTACCGAATGTATCGCACCAATTCTCGCACATGCCAGTACTGAAATTGCCAATTCGGGAATCATCGGTAAATAGATACAAACACGATCTCCTTTTTTAATACCTTGATCTTTGAGCACATTAGCAAACTGATTAACTCGTTCGTACAGTTGTTTGTAGGTTATATGTTGTGCTGCTTCATTTGGGTCGTTTGGTTCAAACAAAATTGCAGTTTTATCTCCTCTACTTTCTAAATGTCTATCGATGCAGTTTTCAGTAATATTGAGTTTTGCACCTTCAAACCATTTTATTTCTGGTTTTGAGAAATCCCAACTTAAAACCTTGCCCCATTTTTTTTGCCAGATGAAGTTTTCTTCAGCAAGGTCGCCCCAAAATTGTTCAGGGTTTTCAACTGAAGCTCTATAGACTTTAAAATACTCTTCGAGGGTTTTTATATGGTAATTGCTCATTTGAGTTGTTTGTTTATTATTGTTTTAAATTCAGCAGTATTCGACTAAAGACATAAGACCGCTTCGCTACAAGAACAAAGAATCAAGACTACAGTAAAACTAACTGATAATATAATAGTTACTATTCGTAAAATTCAATAACTCATATTTATTGTCTGCCTGTGATAGGCAGGTGATATTAAAAGCAAGGTATCAATTTCCTAAAAGCCTTTAAACAAACTTATGCTAAACTTGTTTCAGTATAACAAACACAACGCTTTAACGACTTATTTAATTTTCTACTTAAACAACAATATTTTAAATTTATAAATCGTAAATCTATAATCTCAAATCGTAAATCCTAATGTTCTATTGCTTCTCCCGCTCCACTTGGTATTCGTATATTCTCAACAATTTGCTGTACATTTTCAGGTGGTTCTGGTGTAAATGTAGAAACCACTATAGATACAATAAAATTTACTACCATTGCCACTGTACCAAAACCTTCTGGTGAAATACCAAACCACCAATCGGATTTTGTACCTCCACCAAACCAACCGAATTTAAATTTCAGCATATAAAACAGCATCAACAAAATACCTACAAGCATTCCTGCTATGGCACCTTCTTTATTCATTCGTTTATAAAAAATCCCCAGAATTATAGCAGGAAAAAAGGAGGCTGCTGCTAAACCAAAAGCTAAAGCAACTGTTGCGGCAACAAATCCGGGAGGATTAATGCCAAAATAGCCAGCGATAACAACAGCAACAACTGCTGATAAACGTGCAGCAAGTAATTCGCCTTTATCAGAAATTTTCGGGTTGATAATTTTCTTGATTAAATCATGTGAGATTGACGATGAGATCACTAACAACAAACCAGCTGCTGTAGAAAGCGCAGCAGCGAGAGCACCAGCAGCAACCAATGCAATGACCCAATTTGGTAAATTTGCAATTTCAGGATTGGCAAGTACCATTATGTCATTATCTACATACAATTCATTTTCAGTATTAGGATTTGGTTCATTAAAATCAAACTTACCATCTTCACTTTTCAAAAAAGCATCTCCAGTTAAATACTGAATCTTACCGTCATTGTTTTTATCGCTAAATTTTATGAGTCCAGTCGTTTCCCAATTCGTAAACCAATCTGGGACTTCGTCATATTTTTTATTACTCACTGTTTCAATCATATTTATTCTTGAAAATACAGCTAATGCAGGAGCAGTAGTATATAAGACTGCAATAAAAAGTAAAGCCCAACCTGCAGATTTTCGAGCATCACTTACTTTTTTAACAGTAAAAAACCGAACAATAACGTGAGGCAAACCAGCTGTACCCACCATTAAGGCTGCTGTAATAAAAAATACATCAATTTTAGACTTGCTTCCTGAAGTGTATTCATGAAATCCTAATTCGCGATGCAATCCATCTAATTTTTCTAACAGAAATACACCATCTTCTCCTCTACTTCCGAATCCTAATTGCGGAATGGGGTTTCCTGTCATTTGTATAGAAATAAAAATAGCAGGCACCATAAAAGCGAAAATCAACACACAATATTGTGCAACTTGAGTATATGTAATGCCTTTCATTCCGCCAAGAACAGCATAAAAAAGCACGATAAACATTCCTATAATAACACCAACATTAATATCTACTTCAAGAAATCTTGAGAATACCAAACCAACGCCACGCATTTGACCAGCTATATACGTAAAAGACACAATTAAGGCACACAGCACTGCTACTACTCTAGCGACATTAGAATAGTAACGATCTCCAATAAAATCGGGTACTGTAAACTTTCCGAATTTACGTAAATAAGGTGCTAACAATAAAGCCAGCAGCACATAACCTCCAGTCCAACCCATTAAATACACCGAACCATCATAACCGCTAAAAGAAATTAATCCAGCCATGGAAATAAACGATGCAGCAGACATCCAATCAGCTGCTGTCGCCAAACCGTTGGCTATTGGATGCACTCCTTTACCTGCAACATAAAATTCTCCTGTTGTACTTGCTCTAGACC
>JADFSQ010000328.1 GCA_022560715.1 Bacteroidota bacterium | reverse complement strand
TATTTTTCACGATTAGTATATAATTGATTATCAGTAAACTAAAATCAAATCTTTTGTCTTTTTTCTTTGAGCGAAGCGGTCTTATATCTTTTTGGTCTTATAATTTTGCAGGTTCTACCCATTTAAACTGAAAAGAATTTTCGGGTATAATCATGCGTTCCGTTATACGCAATAATCTTGCAGGAAGTTTCATTAAGTAATCTCTTGCTTTTTCTGCTTCCTCTGTAAGACTGGTAATATTGTCAATTTCCCAACGTTTAATCAGTTTCTCTAAAATGTCTATATAATCTTTTGAAGTATATACGCCAATACGTTGGGCAGTGTTAGAAAACTCTTCAAAAGCAGTACTTATTTTATTGCCGGATTCTCTTAAAAACACAGCTGGCATTGTGATTTTTTTCTTCATCATATAGTAAAACGCCGTCATCATCTGACTTGGATCTACTTCAAAAATACGTTCTACAAATTCGCTATAAGCATGATGATGTCGCATTTCGTCTCCTGCAATAATCTTGCACATTTTAGCGAGTTGTTTATTGCCTTTTTCTTTGGCAAATTTAGCCACACGAACATGAGAAACATAAGTTGCCAATTCCTGAAAACTGGTATATACAAAATTTTTATAAGGATCTCTATCTGTACCAATATCAAAACCATCTGCAATAAGGTGTTGTGTAGTTTTTTCTATTTCTTTCATATTTACTCTCCCAGAAAGATATAAGTATTTGTTTAGCACATCTCCATGTCTGTTTTCTTCGGCAGTCCATTGTCTAATCCATTTGGACCATCCGTTGCGTTCTACATTATCAATGCCTTCAACATCCATTAACCAGGATTCGTAAGTTGGCAGCGCTTCTTCAGTTATCATATCTCCAATTAAAACCACCCAAAGGTCATAAGGCAAATCCTTTGCTAATTCTCGTATTTCTTTTACATCTTCAAAAAAACTATCTTTTTCCGAATTTGGTAAAAAATCTGTTGGCTGCCAAATATCATCTATTGGTATGAGATATTTTTGTATTAAAGAATCTACGTCTTTTTCCAGGAGTTGCATAACTTCTAATCTTACATTTTTTAGCGACATATTGTTTTTAGAGTTTTATATGATTTTTAATAGTAGCTTCAATACTATTAATTAGTTTTTCTTTATCTGCAAAATTAGCAATTTTTAAAGGTTTATGCACCATAAATTTAATATGTGTTCCTAAATCCATTGGAAATTTTCCGTATCGTGTCGTTTTCCAGGAATTATTTATGGTTATTGGCACTACAATTGCAGATGGTATTGCTTTAAATAAAGTTAACAATCCAAAAGTTTGAAATTCCTTTGGCACACCATTTTTACTACGAGTGCCTTCAGGAAAAATAACAGCGGCATATTTATTTTTTTCTATATATATCCCAAATGCTTTTATTGCTTTTATAGATTTAAACGGTTTCTTTCTGTCTATTAAAACTGAACCACCATGGTGCAAATTATAAGATACGCTTGGTATGCCTTTTCCTAATTCTATTTTACTAATAAATTTAGGATGATACGTTCTCATATACCAAGATATTACTGAAACGTCGTTCATGCTTTGATGGTTTGCGACGATAATTAAGGGCTGATTTTTGTCTATTTTATGAGGATTAGAATACGAGTACTTCGAACCTAAAATATGTAAGCAACGCATTAAGAAAAGATTCATAAAATCTACACTTTTTTTATGAGCGTTATAACCAAAAATGTTAAAGCATACCCATTGAATGGGATGAAACACCAATAAGGTCAACCCGAAAAGGACATAGTAAATTATGGTTAAAGGATAAGCTAACAATTTTATCATGGTTCAAAAATAAATAATAAAATGTGCATTATGCACAAAAAAACCACGATAAAATCGTGGTTTGATTATTTAAAAATTTTCTGTCTTCGAGCTATCGACTTCCTTTTAGCAATGTTCGTTATAAGCATCAATCAGGTTTTCTGCAATAAGCTCAGCAGGACGACCTTCAATATGATGACGTTCTAACATATGTACTAATTCGCCATCTTTAAATAATGCCATACATGGTGAACTTGATGGAAACGGAATCATATATTCTCTTGCTTTAGTTGTAGCATCAGCATCAACACCCGCAAAAACAGTTACTAAATAATCTGGATGTTTTGCGTTTTGTATGCTCATTCTCGCTGCAGGACGTGCATTGGCAGCTGCACAACCACAAACCGAATTTACAACGACTAAAGTTGTTCCTTCTTTTGTAATTGCTGCTTCTACACTTTCGGCAGTATGTAATTCTTCAAAACCTACATTGGTTAAATCTTCACGCATTGGTTTTACTAATTCTGCTGGATACATATTTTTAAAATTTATGTTTATTAAAATAGATTGCAAAGATAGGTAAAAAGTCATCAGTTCAGTAACCTGTTGGTATTCTTTTAACTTAACTTAATTCTTTTGAAAGACTTACAAGTTAACAACAAACAACTTAACAACAAATAGTCTTTACGTAACAAATTGCAAAATAATTCAACTAACAATAGTATATTTGAAACCGTTAAAAAAATTAAAATTACATGAGTTTTTCAAAGTGGATTGGAGCATCAATAGGTTGGTCGTTTGGAGGACCCATTGGCGCAATTATTGGATTGGCATTAGGGAGTATGGTTGATGGCATGTCGAAAAGTAAAACGAGCTCATCATCAAGACTGCAATCACGAACACAATCTGGCGATTTTGAAGTGAGCTTACTAATTTTGGCATCAATAGTTATAAAAGCTGATGGCAAGCAAGATCAACGCGAATTAGATTTTGTACGCCAACAATTTGTTGGCATGTATGGAAAGGAACGTGCAAACCATGCTTTTAAACTTTTTAAAAACATAAACAAGCAAACCAATATTTCTACTCGTCAAGTTTGCTTACAGATTAAACAAATGATGGATCATCCGTCACGTTTACAACTTATGCATTTTTTGTTTGGAATTGCAAAAGCAGATGGTTTGGTTACTGATGATGAAGTAAGAATAATACATACT
>JADFSQ010000327.1 GCA_022560715.1 Bacteroidota bacterium | reverse complement strand
AAATCTCATTGTTTGATATGAGTGAAGGTGTAAATACTGTGCGATTAATGAATGAAACTATTACAAATAATGTAGTTCACGAAGCCAGTACTAAACTCATTTATGTTTATGATTTTTTTAGTATGTGGACATTTTATGTTGAATTAGCAGAGATTGTTGAGGAAGTTGAAGGAACGGATTATCCTAATCTTTTGTTTGTTCAAGGTCAGATTCCTGATGAAGCACCAGAAAAATCTTTCAAAGCAGAAGATACTGAAAATTTTGATGACTTTGAAAACGGTTTAGAAGACTACGAGAGTTTAGATTTCGATGAAAACTGGAATTAACCAAAATTTTAAATTTTGTTCAACTTTAAGTACTTATAACTTTAGCGCACTTTAAGTACTGAACAAAAATTTAGGAAAACCATTGTAACAAGTTTTAAGTTTTATCGTCTTACAATTATAACCAACCAAAAACACATTTCTTGGAATCAATTCTAACAATTAATAACCTTACTAAAAAATACGGTCATGTAACAGCTGTAAAAAACCTTTCGTTCAATATAGAGAAAGGTAATATTTATGGTATTATTGGACCAAACGGAAGCGGAAAATCTACAACTTTAGGTATAGTTCTAAATGTAGTAAATAAAACCAGTGGCGATTTTTCTTGGTATGGTGGAAAACTTTCCACACACGAAGCACTTAAAAAAGTAGGTGCAATAATTGAGCGTCCTAATTTTTATCCATACATGTCAGCTTATCAAAATCTAAAATTGGTATGCAAAATAAAAGGAGTGGATTTTGAAAGAATAGACGAAAAACTTAAGATTGTTGATTTACTAGACAGAAGAGATGATGCGTTTAAAACCTTTTCTCTCGGAATGAAACAACGTCTTGCAATTGCATCAGCATTGCTAAACGATCCACAAATATTAATTCTCGACGAACCAACAAATGGTCTTGACCCTCAAGGCATACATCAGGTAAGAGAAATTATAAAAGATGTGGCTAATAAAGGCGCTACTATTTTATTAGCTTCTCACTTGTTGGACGAAGTAGAAAAAGTATGTACACATGTGGTTGTGCTTCGTAAGGGAGAAAAATTGTATTCAGGAAGAGTTGACGAAATGGTTTCCAGTCATGGTTTTTTTGAATTAAAATCCAATAAACATGAGGAGTTAATTAAACTCCTCGAAAACGACTCTACTTTCGGAAATCTTAAAATCGAAGATGGTTTAATTACAGCATTTTTAAATACACCAATGGATGCTTCAACATTTAACAAACTAATGTTTGAAAATAATATTACACTATCGCATCTGGTAAAACGTAAGGAAAGCCTTGAAGAACAATTCCTTAAATTAACCAATAACAATTAACCACAATCAATCAAAAAATGCTACGTCTTTTAAATTTAGAATTACAAAAACTTTTACTAAGTAAAACAAGTAAAATACTCATATTTATATCATTTATATTGCCGTTTTTTGTCATATTATTATCATCGATAAAATTCAATGTATTTGGTTTTTTTACTATAGAACTTGGTGAACTCGGAATTTTTAATTTTCCTATTATCTGGCATCTTACAACCTTTTTCGCATCACAATTTAAATTTTTCTTTGCTATTGTGGTAGTATCAATGATTGGTAATGAATACAGTAACAAAACCATTAAGCAAAACTTAATAGATGGCTTAAGCAAGAAAGAATTTATACTGTCAAAATTTTATACTATTGTATTCTTTTCATTAATTTCAACAATCATTATTTTTCTCATCTCATTATTAATAGGCTTGTATTATTCAAGTTATAATGAGTTTAATATTATTATTAGAGAAACTGAATTCTTACTCGCCTATTTTTTAAAATTAGTAGGATTCTTCTCTTTCTGTTTATTTCTCGGCATGTTGGCTAAGCGTTCTGCATTTGCACTAGCTTTTCTATTTGTAGATTTTATTATAGAAGGGATAATTTTAGGTTTAATTACCTGGCAAGCTAATTTTCAAATTGCTGAAAAAATTCAAAATTTCTTACCACTTAAATCCATGTATAATTTAATAAAGCAACCTTTCCAACGTATTGCAATGACTAAATTTCCTGATAAGGAAACCCTTAATTATGATTACTCTGTACATTGGTATGAATTTGTTATTGTATTAGCTTGGACAGCAATATTTATCTTTTTATCGTACAGATTATTAAAAAAGAGAGATTTGTAATATATTTATAGGCTTTATTTTTATTGCTTATAAATGAAAAAGATATTATTAATTCTTACCCTCTTCATTTCTTTAAATGCAGTTGGCCAAGGCGAAGCTGCCAATTGGTACTTTGGTTTTGGTGCAGGAATGCAATTTGATCTGGCTACAGGAAATACCTCTGTTTTAGTGAATGGTCAGTTAAGTACTAATGAAGGTTGCTCTACAATATCTGATGCAAATGGCAATCTACTTTTTTATTCCGACGGAATTACTGTTTGGAATAGAAACCATCAAATTATGCCTAACGGAACTGGTTTGTTTGGAGATCCTTCAAGTACACAATCCGCATTAGTTGTTCCAAGACCTGACGATCCAGATATATATTACATTTTTACTGTAGACAACTTTTTAGATGGAAGCAATTTTGGTTTAAATTATTCTGTTATCGATATGTCACTCGATGGTGGCTTAGGTGCTGTTACGAGTGATAAAAATATAAATTTACTCGGTGATTGTTCCGAAAAAATTACTGCTGTATTAAAAGATTGTATTACAAAATCTATTTGGGTTATAACTTTAGCATCAGCTGACGGAACTCTTTCAACGTTTGACACTTATCACTCATTTGAAGTAAATAATGCTGGAGTAAATACGACTTCGATTAAATCAACTTTTAATTTAAATATTACAGATCGGCGAGGTTATTTAAAATTATCTCCCGATGGTACAAAAATGATTAGTGCTAATATGAGAGGTAATTTTGATGACCCTAGTAATACAGATCAATTATTATTATATGATTTTGATGAGAATACTGGAATGTTAAGTAATAAACAAAGGCTCTTTA
>JADFSQ010000326.1 GCA_022560715.1 Bacteroidota bacterium | reverse complement strand
AGCCACTTTATAGGTGGCTTTTTATATAATCTTTTTTATAACTCTTAATTTGTGCGTATGTGTATTTGTGTCAACGTTGTAAATTCCCGAATGATCTAATCTGTCAATTCTTACTTTTCCGTACGAATGAATTATATAATTGTCTTTCATGATAATTCCAACATGAATAATTTCCCCTTCAGTATTATCAAAAAAAGCTAAATCTCCAGGCTCACTTTCTTCAATAAAACTTAACACTTCACCTTCTGTTGCTTGTTGAGTAACTTCTCGTAAAAGTTTATAACTATTAAGCTTATAAACCATTTGAGTAAATCCAGCACAATCAATCCCAAAAGGAGTGTTTCCACCATTAAGTGATGGTGCATTTAAATATAAAAAAGCTGTTTTAATAAGATTGTCTTTTTTACTTATTCCGTTTGTAAAATGTCCATCGTACGAATGATTTAAGAACGATAAACCGTTAAGAGAAGAACCTAGAGTAATTGGGTATAATTGTTCATTTTCATCTTGTACAAATTCAACTAAATCGGTTGCATATTTTTCTTCTAATCTATTAATGGAATTAAACTGTTCTTCAGAAATCACTTTGTATTGCATATTATCTATCCAACCTTCAAATTTATCAAAAGCCAAACGAATTTTACTCCACTTTTTTTGTTGCTCTAAAACTTTAAAAATTTCACCATATAATATTTGTGAAATCAATTCACTTGTATTTGAAGATTCTTTTCTTAAAGGGATAATACTTAAATTGCAGATTCCGTATAGCATTTACCAGAAGTTAGTTGCGTTTTAAAACAATTGCAGACGCGCCACCACCACCATTACAAATAGCTGCTGCTCCAATTTTAGCATTGTTCTGTTCTAAAACGTTTATCAATGTTACAATAATTCTTGCTCCCGAACAACCCAAAGGATGTCCTAATGAAACGGCTCCACCATTAACATTTACATTGCTATCGTTTAAACCAAGAAGTTTCATGTTCGCCAATCCAACAACAGCAAAGGCTTCATTAAATTCAAAATAATCAACATCATTTATTGAGATGTTGGCTTTTGCTAATGCTTTTGGTAAAGCTTTTGCAGGAGCAGTAGTAAACCATTTAGGTTCTTGAGCAGCATCAGCATAACTTTTAATTGTTGCTAAAGGTTTAAGTTTAAGAGAGTCAGCTTTATCTTTACTCATTAATACTAGAGCTGCAGCTCCATCATTTATAGTAGAAGAATTTGCAGCAGTTGCAGTTCCATCTTTAGAAAATGCTGGTCTTAAAGAAGGGATTTTTTCTAATTTTACATTGGTATATTCCTCATCTTTATTTACCAAAACAGGTTCGCCACGACGTTGAGGTACTTCAACAGAAACGACTTCATTATCAAATTTTCCTGATTTCCAGGCTGCAGCAGAACGCTTATAAGATTGTATGGCAAAATTATCCTGATCTTCTCTTGAAAAATTATATTCAGCAGCACATAAATCGGCACAAACTCCCATTGCATTTCCATCATATACGTCAACCAATCCATCTCTTTGCATACCATCAATTAAAGTAGCAGGACCAAATTTTGTTGCAGAACGCGCATAATAATAATGAGGAATTAAACTCATGTTTTCCATGCCACCAGCAACAATAATTTCGGCATCGCCTAAAGCAATACTTTGTGCAGCCTGCATTACAGCTTTCATTCCAGAGGCACAAACCTTATTTATTGTAGTACAAGGAACCGAATCTGGTATTCCTGCATAAATTGCAGCTTGTCGAGCAGGAGCTTGTCCTGTTCCTGCCTGAACAACATTTCCCATTAAAACTTCATCAACCATATCTGGATTAAGATTGATTTTTTTTAAAGCACCTTTTATAGCAATAGCACCTAATTTGGGTGCTGGAACAGTAGATAATGCGCCTAAAAAACTACCAATAGGTGTTCTTATTGCTGAAACAATTACAACTTCTTTGTTCATCATTTTATGAAATATTTTTTCTCCTTACAAAATTAATTAAAATTTAGAAAAAAACGGACAAGATTATACTAATATAGATATTCTGCTTTGCTCCACTTTTTTTATTACTTTTGAATTTGTCTTAACCAACAAAACAGATGAAGGACTTCATTAATAAGTTATATAAAAAACACGCTTTAATATATAAGGTGTTATTGTTTATTGCAACAACGTTTCTAATCGTTTATTTGTTTCCAAAAAGCGGAAAGTTTAAATATAGTTTTCAAAAAGGAAAACTTTGGCAATCAGAAAACTTATATGCTCCTTTTGGTTTTGCAATAAAGAAGACTAATGAAGAATTAGAACTTGAGAAAAAAGCCATAACAGATAATGCATCCATTTATTTTGATGTCGTTACTCAAACAGTTTTAGAAGTTACTTCAAACTATGGTTTGCAATTCAATTCGGTGTTTTCAGATTCCTTAATAGTAAATAACAGAGAAGATTTATTTAAGCAAGGTAAAGAAATTCTAATAAAATTATACACTTACGGAGTATTAGGCGAGGAGTACAACTATTCTGCAAACAAACAAATTGTGGTATTGGTGGATAGAAAACAAACTAAAGTCACTAATTATTCAAACTTTATAACACAAAATGGGATTCGATTATTTCTTGAACAGGAAATTATAGACCATGATTTATCTAATTTCTCGCCTCAATATCTGTCATTGTTTTTCGATATTATTAAATCTAATGTTTTATTAAATAAAAGTATAACTGATAATTCGTTGCAAGAAGAATTAGAAAAAATTTCTTCTGTAAGAGGAAGTATTGAAAAAGGTGCACTGATAATATCGAAAGGTAAAGTTGTAGAGGGTGATAAATTAAAAGTGCTTCAATCTCTTAAATCTGAATCTGAATCACAGGTTTGGAGTGAATCAAATTACAATTGGATTATTTCTGCCTATACTTTATTGGTTGCTTTAGCTTTATTAATGTTACTATTGTTTTTGCGAAAATATAGATTAGAAATCTTTAACAATAATACTAAAGTCACATTTATTTTTTTCAACATTCTGCTAATGGTATTCTTAACAACAT
>JADFSQ010000325.1 GCA_022560715.1 Bacteroidota bacterium | reverse complement strand
TATCTGGTTGATCTTCTTTTATAAACGAAACAATTTGTGCTTCTATATCATCTTCAGAAATCCAATTATAGAGGTTAAATAACCTGACATTATAATTCATTATCGTTAAATTAGTATCATCATTAACATTCTTCGATGAAGAAAATTTATATAACGAAAACACATGCGTATAACCAACCATCAATACAAAAAGTGAAACGATGAGTTGTCTTTTAAATTTAAGAAACCAATACAATACAAATAATACATTTAAAATTATTAACAATGGCACTGCTAAACTTAAAACCGATACATATGCGAAGTGTTTTGGTTGTACATAAGGCAATAGATAGGACAACAAAAGCATTGTAGCTATAAGCGAATTAAAGAAGAACACAATTTTATCTATACCTTTTAACTTCTTCATACGCATTATTTTTTTCCGGCTCTAAACAAAAATGCTTTCTCTTCTTTACTCAAACTTTCATAACCACTTTTGCTTATCTTATCTAGGATAATATCTATTTGTTTCTGTTTATTAAACTTACCAAATTCTTGTTTGGTATGTCCTGCATATTCTTTCTTCCTGCTTTTATATACCGTTTTTAAATTCGATGGTTTTCCTTTTGGAAATAGCCTTGAAATACTATCCATAAAACGCTCAAAGCCTTTACCAATATCTGTTCCTTTTTGCAGCTGAACAGCATAATAATAACCTAATAAATCGCCACCAAGATGTGCAACACTACCTCCTTGATTATCGCCAAAAAGCCCAAGAATATCCAGAGCAACAAATACAAAGCCAAAATACATGAGCTTAATATTGAATGACACCAAACGCATCTCTTTATGTGGCATATAAGCACATAAAAAAATCAACGCAGCCCTTACTCCTGCTGAAGCACCAACTAATGGTCCCCAAGGTTTTAACATACTATCAGGCAATAAGGCATACACCAATATAAATGTTAGTCCACCTAATAAAATTCCTAAAAAATAAACATTAAGAGTTAGTTTAACGCTAAAGAGGTTTGTAAACGTTCGTCCTACAAAATACAACACAAACACATTAAAAAACAGATGCCAAAAATCGATATGCGCAAATCCATACGTAAAGATTGACCAAGGTTTAAAAATAAACTCTGCAAGATCTTTAGGTAAGGCTAACCAATTTAGGCTGTCGCCTCTCTCAATACCTTGTGTTTGGAATACAAACCAACCTATAAAATAAACTGCAATATTAAGTGCAATAATTTTTTCGAAAGCAGTTAAACGCTTTAATTTATCTTTTATATCGTAGTTAAGTGAGGCCATCTAATTCCATCGGTATTTATCAAACTGGTCTTTCTTCCAGAAATACATGATTATAAATCCTGTAAGTGCACCTCCAAGATGTGCTATATAAGCTGTGTTACTTGGACTGAAAAAGGATTGACCTGTAATTGCCGAAATCAAATCTAAAATAATAATTCCAGGAATAAAATATTTTGCTTTTATAGGAATAGGTAAAAATATAAGCATCAACTTACTCTCTGGAAATAACATCCCGAAAGCAACCAAAACCCCCATAATAGCTCCAGAAGCTCCTACCATTGAAGCATTAAATACACCGAGAAAACTTCGTAGTTCATCTACACCAAGAAATGCTTCCCAACTTGTATTATATTTACCTTCGTTTAAGGTGTTCATAATTGTAGTCTGATCCAATCCATTAGCTATTAAGATATCTATTCCAGAATAAAATTTAAAATAATAGTATCCTAATTGTAATAATGCAGCTCCGAGACCAGCCGAAATATAAAAAAATATAAATTTCTTTTTCCCAAAGACTTGTTCTACAGCAGTTCCAAACATCCAAAGCGCAAACATATTAAATAAAATATGAGAAAATCCACCATGCATAAACATGTGTGTAATGATTTGCCAAGGTTGGAATAAGTCATTCTTTGGAAAGTACAACGCAAACAAACTATAAAACAATTGACCATTTCCAATAGCCATTGTACCAACAAACATAATAACATTAATGATTAATAAATGTTTTACTGTATCTGTAATTCCTCTCATTTTTATGCTGTTCCGATAGCTATCGGGATTATTTTAGTTATTAATTGATTTACTATGATTTTTTTATAGAATTTTCATTTTGCACTTTGTCTTTGTAAAGAGACCTGTCAGGTTTTTAAAACCTGACAGGTCTTATTTTACATAAATTTTTTATCCAAATCGTCAACACTTATAATAATAAATGTTGGCTTGTTAGTTGGTGTAATGCTTGCTTCTTTACAAGCAAATAAACGATTTACCAAATGTTCTTGTTCTGGAATTGTAAGTTGCTGTCCTGTTTTAATCGCTAAACTTTTTGCTAAAGATTTTGCTAACAAATCCGTTTGGCTAAAATTACTATCTGGCACTTCGTTTTCTACATCATTTATTAATTGCTCTAATACTAAAGATACATTAGCATCACTTACACTAACAGGAACTCCGGATAACTCTACTTTACTATCTTTAAACTTTGAAAACACAAATCCAGTTTGCTCTAATTGTTCTTTAAGACTTTGCAATATGGTGATTTCGGTATTAGAAAATTCTAATTGCAAAGGAAATAATAACTGCTGACTTACAGCTTCCTTTACTGTTATGTGCTGTAAAAAATCTTCGTACAACACACGCTGATGTGCTCGGTTTTGATTGACAACCAACATACCTGATTTAATAGTATTTACAATATACTTATTGTGTAACTGAAACGTTTTTTGTGTTTTTTCAGAATTGTTCTCGTCAAATATTGATCCTGTAACTTCTTCGCTTTCAAACTGTACTTCTGAAAAATCTTGTTGCGTAAAATTACTCTTCGATTCTAAACCCACATACAAACTTTCCCAGTTGGCAACCGCTTCTTTTTTATAAGATTGCTGAAAATTTTTAGAAGACCTTTCATCCATAAAAGGATTAAAATTTCTATCGACTTCAATATTAGGATTTGTGGCTTCCTTATTTTTATAGCCGTAAGGTGTATCCATATTAGTGTTGCTGTTAAAATCTAAAACAGGTGCAATATTAAACTGTCCAAGGCTGTGT
>JADFSQ010000324.1 GCA_022560715.1 Bacteroidota bacterium | reverse complement strand
GTTATCCAGATTAGAAGTAATGTATGGTTGCATTTGCATCCTGCGAGGGTTCGGGAGCACGGCACGAAACTCCGCTTCACCTGGTGTATGGGAGGGATAACTTTTTTCATATTCTACCAGTAGCAGAGAGTTCCACCTATCTCAAATAGCTTGGTAACGAATCGCTTGTATTCTAGAGTTAACGCTTATCACACCCAGCAAAGATTCCTCTCGGATTTCTCGGGCAAAAGTCTTTACCGATCCCTTCCGGCATTCTATCGGTCAAAGTTTCGCTGACCCACCCTTTTTGCCCTGCATACTCAACCCCGTACCAAGGAACGTCAAACATCGACCCTTCGTCTATGTAGACCTGAAGCACACGAAGTTATTCAAAATCTAAGGAAAAGAGGTGTTAAAAATATAGTTTTAATTTCTGGAGATCACAAAGCACCTACTAAAAAGTTAGCTGAAAAACTCGGTATGGATGATTATTTTGCAGAGTATTTACCACAGGACAAAAGTAATTATATAAGAAATCTTCAAAAAAAGGGATTAAAAGTAGCAATGGTTGGTGATGGGATTAACGATGGTGCGGCACTTTCTTTGGCAGATGTCTCTATTTCACTTAAAGGAGCTTCGGATGTTGCTATTGATTCGGCAGATGTAATTTTCATGGACGGTAATTTGGCTAAATTAGATCAATTATTTGATATTTCTCATTTATTAAAGAGAGATTTAAACAGGAGTTTTAAAATGATTGTGATACCCAATGTTATTTGCATTGTAGGATCACTAATGGGGATTGTTAATATTAACATGTCATTAGTTTTAAACAATGTATTTAATATGTTAGCTGTTACCCAAGCTACGATTCCTCTTTATGATTATTCAACCAAGCAAATTCCCAATGCCAAACCTAAATGAATTATAAAAAACAATATTCAATGATTCCTCAAAGAAATCAAATACTTAAATATTTTCTATTAGTTATTTTATTATTCAATGTGATTGCTATTCATTCACAAAACGAAGAGACACAAGATATTTTATCAGACAGAGGCAGTTATTCTACCTCTCCATTCGTACTTCCATCAAAGGTATTGCAAATTGAATCCGGATTTTCTTTTGGAAAAAGTAAAAATGAAAATATTACTGTGAAATCATTATTATATAACTCAATATTGATTCGTTACGGCCTTAGTTCAAATACGGAAATCAGATTGCAAACAGGTTATGAAAGGACAAATACAGGAATTGGATATCAATCTTTAGAAGAAATCGGATTTAATCCTTTATCAATTGGTTTAAAACTTTTCATTTCCAAAGAGAAAGGGGTTTTGCCGGCTATATCATTTTTAGGAAACCTTAAATTACCTTATTTTGGCAATAAAAATTTCAAACCTGTAAATTTTGCACCTGCCTTTTTTTTGTTAATGGAAAATGATTTGTCTGAACGTTTTAGCTTAAACTACAATTTGGGAATGGAATGGGATGGTAAAAGTGCTGATCCTATTGAGTTTTTGGCATTTTCTTTAGGGTATAGCATTAATGATAATCTTAGCTATTTTATAGAAAATTATTATTTGTTTTCAGATAATAATGGTCGGGACACCTTCATAGATGCTGGGTTTGCATATCAAGTAGGGAATAATATACAATTTGACATTTCTGGTGGTATAAACTTAATAAACTCTAAAAATAATTATATGGGTAATGTTGGTTTTTTATGGAGATTACCGAAATAGTAATCAAAGTTTTAGATAAAACAAAATATAGAATTAATTACAATACCGGTGTAAAATATAGAGTTTAAGAGTAACTATTAATGTATGTTGTAAGACAAAGGTAGAAAACCATGAAATAGTAGAATCAGAAACAATTTAATAATCATAATATATAAACAAGAAAAAAAATGAACAACAAATTATTGCCACTATTAACCCTCGTTGCAGGTTTCTTAATTGGTAAAAACTGGGAAGAAATCGAAAAATTTCTTAAACCATATTTAGAAAAAGCTGGTGTGAGTTCCGCTGATGCTTATTCTAGTATTATGACATTTATGCATCAACAAAAAGAAAATCTTGAGGATGTAATGGCAGAATCAAAAATTAAAAAGAATGAGGAGAATACAACTGAAGAAGAAAAAAAAGTGTCTGAAGCAGATGAAATAGAAGATGCGACATTCGAAACTTTAGATGATGATTCTCAAGAAACATCACCAAAGATATCCAAAAAATTTATTAAAGAAAGAATACAACAAATAATCAAGGAGCATCCAGAGGGAATTCTTCTTAAAAAAATAGCTGAAGTAGTTGACGTTCATTTTGTTCGTTTAAGCTATCCGGTAAAGGAGCTTTTGGAGAAAAACAAAATTCGCAAAGAGGGCAAACTTTATTTTCCAATTAATTAAAAATGAGAGTCAAATATGGTAAAGAAAAGTAGAGAATTATTAGAGGTAGTACATTCTATTCCAGGAAGAGTGAGATTTACTTATAAATCAACTAAAGCAGAAATTTCTATTTTAGATGATTTTTATAAAATCAAAGGAATAAAAGAAATAACTTTTAATAAAATTACGCAATCCCTGTTGATAATATATGACAGAGAAATAATAACTATAGAACAACTGCTTTCTAAGATTCAAGAAGGTAATCCAGATTTAGATATTTCAAAGGAGCGCTTACCAAATAATTCTTCAGAAATTTTGCTAACCAATAATTTGCTTTTAGATAAATTCTATAAAACTGCAATTGGTACAAATAAAAAAATCAATAAAAAAATGAAAGGTCGAGCAGATCTAACCTCTCTAGTTCCTTCTGGATTATTACTATTGGGTTTAGAGGAATTAATACGAAAACCTGTTATGCCTCGCTGGTATGATTTGGTTTGGTGGTCCTATACACTTCTTCAGCAGAATTATCCCAAATGGGAGAAGGATTCTTCAATTACAATTTCAAAACCAAAATAATTAATTAAAATTGAAATGATAACATGTTCAAAATCAATTCAGTACTTTCTTGGCTGTTGAAAAATCGCCTTCATCAAATTGAAAAGTCTAAGAAGTATCCGTATAATATTCAGCAAGAAT
>JADFSQ010000323.1 GCA_022560715.1 Bacteroidota bacterium | reverse complement strand
TCATTTGCTGGACTTTTTGCATCAAAAATGATATACTGTTCTAATATTTCGATTGTATTATCAGGCTTTTTACCAGCGTAAGGAAAATCGTTTTGCTCTATATAAGTTATTACATTATTTTTGCATAGTAATCTTATATGATTTTCTACATCTTTTTCATGATTAGTCCAGGTTTCCTTAAGATTTCGCATTCTAATCCTTTCTTCTTCAACACGCTCGTCATTGAGTCGCTCTTTTTCTTTTTCTAAAGATTTTTGCAATGTATTTGTTGCATCAACTGATTTTATATATTGATTGATTCGGTTTTCTTCATCTTTTTTTAATACAGTATTTTCATCTTTTAATTCATTTCTTTCTTTTTCAACACTTTTTAACAACACATCAAGTTTAACTTTTTCAGTCTTAACAATATCATAATCAACTAACTTGGCATTCAATACTTCTATAGCTGTTTGTTGTTTTTTTATTTCTTCATTTTTTGTTTTTTCTAACGATTCAAGATTATCATTTAATTGTTTTAAGCGTTCATCAAATAAATCTTTTTCGCTTTTACTTTTCAGTTTGCTAAAAAGCATTCCTAAATAAGCTCCAATTACTCCCGAAATTATTATGGAAAGGATTATAATAAGATTGTCGTTCATGAAATGAATAGAATTTACTCAAAGATAAATTTTTTAGACGGAAGACAGAAGGCAGAAGCCCAAAGTTTTTTTAGATTATAAAGATTTCTGAATATAAAACTAATATGTAGTAGTCATATTGCTATCCACACAAATAATAAAATCTGCTTTACCCAAATGTTCTTCGAGCAGTTTATGCACATTTTCTTGAGATACAGTAGTAATTGTTGCGTATTTAATATTAGGTCGTTCTCTTTTTATATACCATAAAATCCCTTCATAATAGTTGGAATGAAACGAACCATTAAAATGCAGTAAAGTATGATTGGCCTTTAAATTTTTCAAAATAAAATAAGCCATTGTAGCATCTTTAGTCGCTTGTGCCATTACCAATTCTGGTGTTCCATGATCTCCCATTAACTTAAGTATGTTCTTATAAGTTTCTATTTCAGGATTAAAAGGCATTGGTAAAGGAGCCATCCATTCCTTTTCTTTTGAAGGAAGAGAATCAAGAATACTAAACCCGTTTTTATGAACCATACTTGCATACCTTCGCGGAATATTTGTTGCAACAAATGTGAGTTTGTTTTTTTTAGCAAAATTAACCAATGGTGCATAATCGGTTTTATAATTCCGCCATAATCTTGCTAATGTATCCAGAGCTTTAGCATCTATTTTACTACTTAAATAATCATTTAAGGCTTCTTGGTTATCTGCTTCAAACATTTCAGCTCCTAAAATAAGTTGATTTGTATTATTTAAATCTGTTGTCACTTCATATTGTAACCAATGTGAAATAGGGTTGTTATGCGACTCGCCAAATAAAATAATATCTTTTTTAGCAATGGTCTTTAGCATTTTTTTGTAAGATACTTTTTTCCCTTTAGCGTTATAAATAACATGAGATTCCTTTTTTTGACTAAATGAACTTAGTGTAAAAAGCAGAAGTATAAAACTTAGTAGTATTTTTTTCATTTTATAATTTAGAGGGATTAGTACTTTGGTCAAAAATAAACAAGTCTTTGGATATTGAATATTAAATATTACTCAATTTATGATTATGTAACCTATTTATGTAAAAGTTAATTCATTAAAATTCTAATATCGTTAATTAACCGTTCAATTTCTTCATCGTTTATACCGTCGTAGATACCTCTAATTTGCTTCTTTTTATCTACCAGAATAAAATTTGTAGTATGAATAAAATCTTGAAAACCTCCATCGCCTTTATCTAAAACAGCAAAGTAACTTTTGCGTGCTAACTCATAAATATGTTTTTTTTCTCCAGTAGTAATGTTCCATTTTGAATCAATAACACCTTTTTCGTCAGCATAAGCTCGTAATACAGAAACACTATCAATGTCTGGAGTTACCGAAAGTGATAAAAACATAATATCATCATCGTTTTTAAATAGGTCTTGAAGTTTTCCAATATTGTCAGTCATAATAGGACAAATTGTAGTGCAACGTGTAAAAAAGAAGTCAGCTATATAGATTTTATTTTTATAATCGTCTTGAGTAATGGTCTCTCCATTTTGATTTATTAATTTAAAATCTGCAACAGTATGATGGGTAACACTTGTCATGCTTTTATCAATCACTCTTTGATCCATATCGGAAGGATTATAAATAGGTAATTGCTGTTTTGATGTTTCATTACAAGAAGTCATGCCTAAAAAAGACAGAAAACCTAAAAAAAAGAAACTGGATTTGTGAATTTTCATATCGATTAAAATTAGATTGATTTTTGATCAATAAATTCTCTTGCCTCTATTAGTTCAATTCTATCACTATTCGAGTTTTCGGTTAATTTAAGTAATTGCTCAAAATACATTGTAGCCTTATCATTGTTACCCGATTGTTTTGCCGCCACTGCTGAGCCATAAACGCTATTGAAGCGATTAGGGCGAATTTTTAAATTTAACTGATAAGCTTCCAAAGCTTTAGTAGGCTTATCTAATTCCAAGAGTAAGTCTCCTAAAAGTTCTTGTGCTGGTAATACTTCACCTGGTGTTAGAGACATTTTATCTGTATTCATCTCAATTTCTGCTGATGCTATCATTAAAGTCAAAGCATCTTCCTTATTTCTTTCAAAGAAATTAATCCAAGCCTCTGCAGCTTTTACCATAATTAATACTTGATCTGCCATATATTGATTTCTATCTTTTAACAAATACTCATGGCATTGATTTAATTTCTCTAAATCTTTTTTTGCAGCAGTAATATTATTGGTATGTACAGCACCCAATATTCTTGTAAAATGTATGATGCCATTTGACCATGGGAACTCTTTTGAAGGAAAATCCTCTAACGACATTTCAAGTTTAGAAGCTTTATCCCATTGTCTGGTTTCTAAATAAAATCTAGCAGGAATAGCTGCTGTAGGGTAAGCGGCTTTGGTGCCAATTTTGTTAAACTTTTTAATGGACTTTAAATAATCAACAAGATT
>JADFSQ010000322.1 GCA_022560715.1 Bacteroidota bacterium | reverse complement strand
TGATCTCTATTAAATCCTTTAATAAAATCCATAAATAAAGTATAAGAAATTAATACTTTAAGATACTCATTTTAGATAGTTTATACAAGTTTTAGAGGGGTAGGTTTTTGCGCAGTCTGACGGTTACGATGTTGTTGCTTATTTTAATAATAAAGCCATTGAAGGCGATAAAAAATTTAAAACAACTTTCGACAATGTAAATTATAAATTCGTTTCACAAGAAAACTTAACTGCTTTTAATGCAAATCCTGAAATGTATGTACCACAATATGGAGGTTATTGTGCTTATGCTATTGCTGATAAAGGAAAAAAAGTTAGTATTGATCCAGAAACGTTCGAAATAAGAGATGGTAAACTTTATCTTTTTTATAACGCTTGGGGCACAAATACATTAAAGATGTGGTTAAAAGAAGACGTGAAAGGTTTACAAGAAAAAGCCGACAAAAATTGGGAAGCCATTAAATTAAAAAATTAATGTTATTGAAAAAGAAAGATTAGGTTGGTTAGTTTTTTGAAGTCTGCTTATTATACTTGTAATAGGCAGACTTCGTTATTTTCACACCACTTTAATAATATACGTATTTCGCTTTCCTTTATTTAAAATAATATATTTATCATTGATTAAATCTTCTGAAGAAATTATATAATCTTCACTCACTTTCTCTTTATTTACTGAAACCGAATTTTCTTTTAAAGCACGCCTTGCTTCTCCATTTGAAGCTAAAAAATTAGTCTTTGCTGACAAAGCCGCAATCATGTCCAATCCGTTTTCAAAATCTGCTTTAGAAATTTCAGCTTGAGGCACGCCTTCAAACACATCCAAAAAAGTGGCTTCATCAAGTGTTTTAATATCTGTTTTAAACGACTTACTAAATAATATATTCGAGGCTTTTTCGGCATTCTTAAAAAGTGTTTCAGAATGTACCATTGTTGTAATTTCGCTAGCTAACCGTTTTTGTAATAAACGAAGATGAGGTGTTTTTTGATGTTCTTTAATTAACCTTTCAGTTTTATCTTGAGTTAAAAACGTAAAAATTTTAATATATTTTTCGGCATCTTCATCGCTGGAGTTTAACCAATATTGATAAAATTTATAAGGCGAGGTTCTTTTGGCATCTAACCATACATTATCACCTTCCGACTTTCCAAATTTTGAACCATCGCTTTTAGTAATTAAAGGACACGTAATTGCATAGCCTTTTCCATTACCGATTTTTCTTATCAATTCGGTTCCTGTTGTAATATTTCCCCATTGGTCGCTTCCTCCCATTTGAATTGTGCAATTAAGTTCTCTATATAAATGCAGAAAATCATAACCTTGTACTAATTGATATGTAAATTCTGTAAAACTCATGCCTTCGGAAGCTTCAGAAGAAATTCTGTTTTTTACTGAATCTTTAGACATCATATAGTTTACCGTTATATGTTTGCCAACATCGCGAATAAAATCGAGGAACGAAACGTTTTTCATCCAGTCATAATTATTCACTAATAATGCAGCGTTATCTGCATCACTTTCAAAATCTAAAAAATGGGAAAGCTGACTTTTAATAGCTTCTTGATTGTGACGAAGCGTGGTTTCGTCAAGTAAATTGCGCTCATTCGATTTTCCTGAAGGATCTCCAATCATTCCTGTTGCACCACCAACTAGCGCAATAGGTTTGTGACCGCAACGTTGGTAATGTGCCAACAACATAATAGGCACTAAATTGCCAATATGTAAAGAATCTGCTGTTGGGTCAAAACCAATATAAGCACTGCGCATACGTTCCAATAAATGTGCTTCGGCTCCTGGCATGACATCATGAACCATACCTCGCCAACGCAACTCTTCAATAAAATTTTTAGACATTTATAATTATAATTTAAACAAAGATAATTGTTTATAAGATAAAAGTGGAAAGGCTATTATAAAATTTCGAGACTTTTAAATTTTGAATATAATTCAGAATAAAATCATTAGTTTAGTCTTATGATTTTAGTAACAGGAGGAACAGGATTAGTTGGCAGTCATTTGCTATATAAACTTGTTGAAAAGGGCTTTAAAGTTAGAGCCATTTATAGATCGAAAAAAAAGTTAGATGCAGCAAGACATGTATTTTCTTACTATACCAATCAAGTTGAAGCTATTTTTTCTAAAATTGATTGGGTTGAAGCACATCTCAACGATATTCCTGCTTTAACAAAAGCTTTTAAAGATGTTACTAAAGTGTATCATTGTGCTGCATTGGTGTCTTTTGATCCTAATGATTATTACACTTTACGAAAAGTTAATATTGAAGGTACAGCCAACATTGTTAATTTATGTCTTGCTAATTCCATTGAAAAATTATGTTATGTAAGTTCTATTGCAGCTATTGGTTATGGTGAACCAAATGACACTATAATTAATGAAAACACAAATTGGTTTCCAGAAGAGGATCATAACGTTTATGCAATAACAAAATATGGTGCAGAAATTGAAGTATGGCGAGGTGTACAAGAAGGTTTAGATGCTGTTGTTGTAAATCCAGGTTTTATTTTTGGACCAGGATTTTGGAAAACTAGTAGTGGAAGTTTATTTAAAAAAATCTATAAAGGATTGAAATATTATACTAATGGTGTTTCTGGATATGTAGATATAGATGATGTTGTTACAATAATGATGCAACTTATGGATAGTTCAATAAAAAATGAACGCTATATTTTAGTGTCTGAAAATTTATCTTTTAAAGAATTTGCCACAAAAGTTGCTAACGAATTTAACGTAAAACTTCCATACAAAGAAGTTTCAAAAATACAATTGCAATTGGCTTGGCGTTTAGATTGGTTAAATCACTTTATTAGAAGAAAACGTCGCAAACTAACAAAACAATTAGCAAAAAGTATTACCGAAAATCATTTTTACAGTAACAAGAAAGTTATTGAAGATTTGGGTATAAAATTCAAATCTACTGACGAATCAATAAACCAGACGTGTCAATTTTTTTTATATGACTTGGAAGCATAGAATCTCTTTTTAGATTTTTCTTTTTTGGTATTAATTTTCCTATTTTTTTTAAGGAATCAAATTCTCTTCTAGTTTTTTTATTAATGGAATCTTTAACTTTTTGTTCAA
>JADFSQ010000014.1:3177-14351 GCA_022560715.1 Bacteroidota bacterium | reverse complement strand
TTGCAAGTAAAACGCCTAAAGGTCAATATATGGCAAAAGCTTGTCAATTACAATACGACTTCAGAAAGGAATTAAGCATGACTAAAGAAGAGTTGTATAGATGTTTTGATACTGCTTATAAAACAGATGCAAAAACATTTACCAATCCTAAAAGTTTATATACTTATTTTTCTTTAATGGTCGATTTGTACGATGCCAAAAAGAAATCTGCTCAAGATTTGTTTAACAAATACGACGATATAAGTGAAAAAATAGAACTTGAAATTAAAAACTATACACAATTATTAAACAAGTTTGTGCCAAAAGGAGATGAAGAAGTGCTATTAAGTGCAAAGGACAAAAGAAGAGTAAAATCTTATACGAGTTACTTGGTGGCTTATAATAAAATTACAGGAAGTGTCGATAGCAAACTTGGAGAAAGAGCAAATTGCGAAAATTTAATTCCATTATATACAAGAGATTTTGAAAAATTTAAAAACGACGGCGTTTGGTTACAAAGAGCAGCTGGTAGAATGTTATCAAAAGAATGTACAGAAGACCCATTATTTTTCAAACTGGTTAACGCATTTCATAACTTAGATCCTTCAGCAAAATCAGCATATTATTTAGGAATTTTAAAAGATAAAGAAGGAAAAAGTACCGAAGCACTTGACTATTACAAACAAGCTGTAGAATTAGAAACAAGCAGTTACGAAAAATCCAAAATATTGAATAGAATTGCAAGTAAATTCAGAAAAAAAGGAAGTTATGGTAAAGCAAGGAGTTATTATAGTAAAGCTTTAGCTAATAATCCATCTTTAGGATCTGCTCACATTGCTATTGCAGCAATGTATGCAAAAAGTGCAAAAAACTGTGGCACAGATAATTTTAGCAAAAGAGCTGTATATTGGTTAGCTGCACAAGAAGTAAGAAAAGCAGGTAGAGTAGATGCAAGTTTAAAGAAAAATGCATCTCAAAATTCGGCAAGATATATGGCACAAGCACCAAGTAAAAGCGAAATATTTTCAGCAGCCAGAGACGGAGAAACAATTAAAATTGGATGCTGGATTGGAAGAAGTGTTAAGGTTCCAAGCTTATAATGCAATTTTTTTTTAAATATAAAATAATGCTCATGGTTACAGTTTTTACTGTGACCATGTTTTTTTCCTGCAAAAATAATTTTAAAGACATACAAAATATAGGTATTTTGGATAGTGGACCTTTAAGTATTGCCGAGAATATCAATATGAAGTACACCGATTCAGGAAAGCTAAAATCTCACCTTATAAGTCCTAAAATGCTAAATTACTCAAACAGAGAATTTCCATTTTACGAATTTCCCGAAGGTATTAATCTTACCTTATTCGATGACGATAATAATAAAAGCAATGTTGTTTCAGACTATGCTATTTTATATAACGAAACCGACCTTATTGACTTACAAGGCAATGTTATATTAACAACACATAACAACGATACACTTTATGCCGAACAGTTATTCTACGATCAAAAGACCGAATGGTTGTTTACAAATTTACCAGTAAGATTTGTTACTAATGAACGAATTATTAATGGCAATGGATTCGATTCTAATAAAGATTTTACACAAGCACATGTTTTAGAGACCACAGGTATAATCTATATAAATGATAATTAGAAATTTATATTAGAGATAAAATTTTAGTTATCTTTGTTCATCAATTTAGAATTAGGTTTAACCAAATAATCAATAATGAAAATCCTCCAGTTTTTACAATACGCATACCTCGTTTTCGCAATATTATTTTCATACGATGCCATAAATAAATGGAATAATGACAGAAACGGAGCATACATATCTTTACTTTTTGTAGCATTAGCTGTATTCATGTTTTTCTTCAGAAAAAAATTTTTCAAGCGTTTCAAAGATAGAGGCAAATTATAATAATGAATACAGAAATTGTCATTATTGTTTTATCGCTGCTATTTTCTGCATTTTTTTCGGGAATGGAAATCGCTTATATATCTTCTAACAAAATTCATATAGAAATAGAGAAAAAACAAAAGGGGTTTCTATCAAAAATACTTACTAAACTTACCGCAAAACCTTCCAAGTTTATTGCTACTATGCTTATTGGCAATAATATAGCATTAGTAATTTATGGGTTTTTTATGGGAGAGCTTATAATGCTTTATTTGCCTTCTAACAGTTTGTTAAATGATTTTAGTTTACTTACTCAAACAGTAATATCTACTTTGGTAATTCTAATTACAGCCGAATTTTTGCCAAAAGTATTTTTTCAAATATATTCAAATCTTTTGCTTAAAGTTTTCGCTGTTCCAGCTTTAGTGTTTTATATCTTATTTTCTGTGATTTCAGATTTTGTATTATGGATTTCGGATGTGGTATTAAAACAATTTTTTAAAACCGATGGAGACCAAGTGCAATTAGTATTTTCTAAAGTAGAATTAGGAAATTATATTAGTGAGCAAATGGAAGCAGTCGAAGAACATGAAGAAGTAGATAGTGAAATACAGATTTTTCAAAATGCATTAGAGTTTTCCGAAGTAAAAGCACGAGAGGTTATGATTCCACGAACAGAACTAGTTGCATTAGAAATTCATGATTCAATAAAAACTTTAAATGAACTGTTTACTGCTACAGGATATTCTAAAGTTTTAGTATATCAAAATACAATAGACGATATTTTAGGCTATGTACATTCTTTTGAATTATTTAAAAAACCAAAAACCATAAGATCCATTATGCGTCCAATTGAGTTTGTGCCAGAAACAATGCTTATAAACGATGTGTTAAACAGCCTGACAAAAAAACGTAAAAGTGTTGCTGTGGTTTTAGACGAATATGGCGGAACGTCTGGTATAATGACCATTGAAGATATTGTAGAGGAATTGTTTGGCGAAATTGAAGATGAGCACGACAATATTGAACTACTTGAAGAAAAAATAAACGACAATACTTATAATTTTTCGGCGAGATTGGATGTAGATTACTTAAATGAAACCTATAAACTTAATCTACCGGAAAGCGAAAACTATGAAACTCTTGGAGGATTAATTGTAAATAGTACAGAAGAAATACCACGGCAAAACAAAACCATAAAAATTGAAAATTTCTTGTTTACTATTTTAGAAGTGTCAAACACTAAAATCGACGTCGTATCACTTCAAATTCTCGACGACGAGTAAAAACGATAATAAAATAACAAAACCTAAAATCTGAAACTTGAAATTATCGAACAAAAATTAATCTGCATTTCTCCTTTTATTATTAAGCAGAAAATGGTATTTTCGCGCACGGTAATTTGCATCAAAAAAAACAAAAAATGGCGATTTTAAATAAAATAAGACAACAATCTTTAGTGTTAATATTTGTAATAGCAATGGCATTATTTGCTTTTGTATTATCAGGACTTTTTGATGGTAGCACAAATTTTTCTGGTAAATCTCAAAATGTTATTGCAACAATAAATGGCGAAGATATTACTCGAGATGATTTTATGGTAAAGGTTGAAGCTGAGCAAAGACGTTTTCCAGGGCAAGGAACAAGTCTTCAAGTCATGAAACGTGTTTGGGATCAGGAAATTAGAAATGCCGTAATGCAAACTCAATACAACGATTTAGGTCTAATTGTAGAAAGAGACCAGATGAGAGATTTGTTAAAACAAAGTTTGTTTTCGTTTGAAGAATTTAAAGATGCCGATGGTGTATTCGATGAAAATAAATTAAACGAATTTATAGCAAATTTAAAAATAATTTCTCCCGAATCTACAATACTAAATGGATCACCAATAAATTATCAGTCCTGGACAAATTATGAAACCACAGTAGCAACTGGAGGAAAACGGCAAACATATTTTAATATGGTTAAGGCTGGAGTAATAGGGACACTTGCTGAAGGCGAGTTAGAGTACAAACTAGAAAATGATAAGGTCGATATTAAATTTGTACAAATTCCTTATACTTCAATTCCAGATAGTTTAATATCTGTAACAAAATCGGATATAGCAAATTACATCAACAGAAATAAGAGTAAATACGAGATTGAAGCTTCCAGAGATATTTACTTTGTACAGTTTAAGGAAGAGGCTTCTTTAGAGGATATAACTAATATTCAAAACGATTTAAAATCCTTAGTAGAAGATAGTGTGGAATATAATGAAACCACAAAATCTAACGATACGATTATTGGTTTTAAAAACACAGTAGATAATGAAACTTTTGTAAATTCAAATTCTGCTATCAATTATAATAACAGTTTTTTGTTTAAATCTTTGATGCCAACCGAAATTGCAGATAGCATTTTTAATTTAAACAAAGGAGATATTTATGGACCATATAAGTTAGGTAATTATTATATGATGTCTAAAATTGTTGAAGAAAAGCAAATTCCAGATTCAGTTAAAGTTCGACATATCTTAATTCCGTTTGTTGGAACCGCAAGAGCAGATGCTAGCGTAACAAAAACTGATGAAGAAGCAAAAAAGACAGCAGATAGTATATATAAGGTGCTAAAATCAAACCGTTCTAAATTTGTTGATTTATTAGATTTATCGTCCGATAAAGTTAGTAACGAACAAAACGGAGAAATAGAGTTTGCTTATGGTGCAGGAATGGCACCAGAGTTTAAAGACTTTTCGTTTGAAAACAATACTGGAGATTTAGAAGTAATTAAAACTTCATTCGGATATCATATTATTGAAGTTTTAGAACAAAAGAACAAGCAAAGAGCGTTAAAAATAGCATCTATAGCACATGAGATAGAGCCATCGGAACATACCATAGATAATGTATTTAATGTAACCTCTAAATTTGAAATTGCTGTTGCTGACAAAGATTTTAATGAAGTTGCAAAAGAGAGCAATTATGTTGTTTTTCCTGTTAGCAGTATGAAAGCGTTAGACGAAAGTATTCCTGGTCTCGGAAGCCAAAGAGCTATTGTAAGTTGGGCTTTTAACGACGATACCAATGTTGGAGATGTGAGACGTTTTAACATTCAAAATGGAGGATATGCTGTTGTAATGTTAGCAGCAATAAATAAAAAAGGACTTATGAGTATAGAAAAAGCATCTGTTACAGCCTTACCAGCAATTAGAAAAGAAAAGAAAGCAGAGCTTATAAGAGCACGTATAACCGCAACTACTATAGAAGATATTGCTGCAAGTGAAAACCAATCGGTAAAAACGGCTTTGGCTATTAATATGAAAAGTCCAACACTTTCGGGTGCTGGTAGAGAACCAAAAGTAATTGGTACCGCGTTTGGATTAACCGAAGGACAAACTTCTAAATTAATAGATGGGGTTTTGGGTGTTTATGTTGTACAAACTACTAAAATTACTCCAGCTGATGTATTGCCAAGTTATCAAGCTGCTGCAAATAGAGTTGGTACAACTAAAGCAAATGCTATCAATACTATATTATATAATGCTTTAAAAGAGGCTTCAGAAATAGAAGATAATAGAGCAACTTTTTACTAATAGTAATTAGAAAAGTATTATAAATAGCTACGTTTTGCGTGGCTATTTTTATTTTAAAACCATTTCAGAATAAGGAATTATAGTGTGGTAACCTTTGTTTCTAAAATAACTAATAGAATCTTTATTTCCAGTTACTAATACAAAATCACCTCCCCAAGCGCCAAGACTTTTTATGGCTCCATTGTAATCGTTAAACAACAATTCCTTAACAGGCTTTTGTTTTATGATTTTTGATATAATGTTTTCGTGAGAAGTAATCAATGTTTCAAAATGGGTTAAATTAGCACACTTAATCATTTTTGAAGTAATATCACTGATTTCAGAAATTGCCAAAACAGAATTGTTTTTATTAGCATTGTAATGCTTAATGCCATCTCTACTATTCTGCTTTTTATTTAAATGCACAAAAAATAAGTGGTCTTTAAAAATGGGAGTAAAATCTACTTTAAGAATTTCTCTTACAGTGTCATTCTGTCCCGAAAGCTTTCGGGATTGTTTCAGAATCTCGTCAGTAAATTCATTTTTCAATTGAAACGTAATAGGAACATTATGTTGTGCACAAGCAATGTCGTAACCACTTCCTCCAAATGTTTGTTTCAGTAATTGGTAAGGATCAATTTCTTCCCATTGTGCTATATTATTAATTAATGTTGAAGATGAACCCAAACCCCAAAACTGTGGAAAATCAAGTTTTGTAGTAACAGCAAAACCATTTTGAGTGCTCAAAAAACCAGGATTAAGTTGTTTTGTTGCATTTAAAATTTGAAGTAACCTAATAGAAACGTCATTGTCATTTCGAATGTCCCGATAGCTATCGGGAAGAGAAATCTTATCCAGAATATTAAACTCATCCTCAAACCAAATATTCCTTTTTTTATCTAAACTCTTCCAAATCAGTTTTCGCTCATCTATAGTCTCAACCGTTAATGATTGCCCAAATTGAGTTGGCACAGCAAGAGATAAAGCACCATCTAATACAAGATACTCTCCTGTTAGTAATAATTTTCCGTTGCTGTAATAGGTTTTTTTCAATGCAAATTATATATTTATTAAATTCCAAATCGTCAATCGCCAATCGTCAATCGTAAATTTTCCAAAGCTTCAACAACAGCAATATGTGTTACAACATTTGTTTTAAAATGTTCAACAAGTGTATTCTTTTCAGTATTGTTTGCTTCCAACTGATTGAGGATATTCATAAGGTGCATTTTCATGTGTCCTTGCTGTATTCCTGTCGTTATTAACGAACGCAATGCTGCAAAATTTTGTGCCAAACCTGCTACTGCTACAATTTGCATTAATTTTTTTGCGTTTGGGTTGCCAAGCATTTCTAAAGCTAATTTAACTAAAGGATGCAAATTTGTAAGTCCACCAACGGTTCCTAATGCTAACGGAATTTCAATCCAAAATGTAAAAATGCCATCTTCAACTCTGGCATGAGTTAAACTTCTATATTTCCCATTTCTTGATGCATAAGCATGTACTCCTGCTTCAACAGCTCTAAAGTCATTTCCTGTTGCTAAAACAACAGCATCAACACCATTCATGATGCCTTTGTTGTGTGTTACTGCTCGGTAAGGCTCTACTTCGGCTATCTTAACGGCTTGTATAAATTTAGCAGCAAATTCTTCTGGTGAGATATTAGTATCTTCATTTAATTCTTCCACTTTACAACTTACTTCTGCTCTCACTAAACAATCTGGAACATAATTAGAAAGAATGCTCATTATAATTTGAATGTCTTTCTCTTCTGAAGAAAAAGCATCAAAGTGTTGTGCTTCCTTTTTAAAAGTTTTTGCAAATTGCTCCAAACAAGAATTGATAAAATTGGCTCCCATAGCGTCCATTGTCTCAAAGCTTGCATGAAGTTGGTAATAACCCTTTATATCTTTTGTTTTATCTTTTAATTCAATATCAATAATGCCACCACCACGTTGCTCCATGTTTTTTGTAATAGGTTTTGCATCGTTAATAAGTTGAGGTTTTATAAAATTGAAATACGTTTTTAAAACATCAAAGTCGCCATGATACATAAAATGTACTTGACCAACTTTGGTTGTAGAAATCACTTTGGCTTTAAATCCACCTCTGTCCAACCAAAATTTTGCTGCATTACTCGCAGCAGCAATTATAGAACTTTCTTCAATTGCCATTGGAATAGTGTACAACTTGCTATTAATTAAATAATTTGGAGCAACACCAAATGGTAGATAGTAATTGGTTATAGTATTTTCAATAAATTCGTCATGAAGTTGTTGAAGCTTTTCGTTAGAGTTCCAATATTGTATTAAAATGCGTTTAGCATTTTCTTTGTTAGAAAAATGCGTTTCCAGAATCCAATCTATTTTTTTTGATTTGGATAACTTTGAAAAACCTAAAATGGATTTACCCATAACTTATTTAAATATTGAATTGCAAAGATAATATTATAGTACTCTTATTTAAAATTACACTTTGCAAATGTTAAATTAGTGTTCTTTTTACAAGATTTTTTGGGTAATAAATAAAAAGGGTTGTGTTAATCAAAGCGTTTTTTTACATTGCAGACTCATTAAATAGAACTTATTTTAGTTTAGTAATCAAAATAGGACACTTTTTATTTAAATCAATGAAATTAAAACACACCTCGTTTTTACTCTTTTTTGTCATTACTACTTCAATTTATGCACAACAAAAAGAGATTACTTTAGAAGAAATTTGGAATGGAACTTTTAGAACAGAGCGAATGGATGCTTTGCACTCTATGAAAAACGGACAGCAATATTCGGTTCTTAACCTTGACAGAAAAAATAAAAGTGCTACAATCGATGTTTACGATTATAAAACATTAAGTAAAGTAAAGACCTTGCTTAATTCAGAAGCCAATGATAAAATTCCATATTTTACAGATTACACATTTAGTGAAGATGAAAGTAAAATAATCTTGGCAACTAAAGTAGAATATATTTTTAGACGTTCTACTTTGAGTATTTTTTACGTGTATAATACAAAGAGTGATGAGGTTATTCAGATTTCAGAAGAAAAAATACAAGAACCAACATTGTCACCTGATGCTTCAAAAGTAGCCTATGGTTATAAAAATAATTTATATGTGAAAGATTTAGCAACAGGAAATGTCGAGCAGATTACTTTTGATGGCGAAAAGAATAAAATTATAAACGGAATAACAGATTGGGTTTATGAGGAAGAATTTGGGTTTGTTCGCGCTTTTCAATGGAATACTAATAGTAACAAAATAGCGTATTTACGATTTGACGAAACCGAAGTGCCTGAGTTTTCAATGGACATTTATGGAGAAGCATTATACCAAACACAACACGTGTTTAAATATCCAAAAGCAGGAGAAAAAAATGCTATCGTATCGTTGTATATATTCGATTTAAAAACAAATAAATCTTCTGAAGTTGAACTTAATAAACCCTATAATGATTATTATATTCCTAGAATAAAATGGACTAACAATCCAGATATGTTGAGTGCGCAATACATGAATCGTCACCAAAACGAATTGGATTTATGGATGATTAATGCAACAGATATGAGTTCTGATTTAGTATTAGCCGAAAAAGACAAAGCGTACATCGATGTTACTTCTAATTTGACATTTCTAAAAGACAATAGTTTTATTTGGACGAGTGAAAAGGATGGGTTTAACCATATTTACCATTATTCAAAAGGCGGAAAATTAATAAACCAAATTACCAAAGGAAATTGGGAAATCACTAAATATTATGGCTTTGATGAAAAGAACAATCGCATTTATTACCAATCGGTTGAAAATGGTTCAACAAATCGTGATGTTTATGCTATAGATTTAAACGGAAAAAACAAAGAACGCTTAACAAAGACTAATGGTACAAATAATGCTTCATTTAGTGCTGATTTTTCATACTTTATAAATTCTTTTTCAAGTGCTACAACACCTCCTGAATATACCTTAAACAGTTCTGAAACGGGAAATATAATTAAAAGCATTATTGATAATGATAAATTGGCAATAAAGCTGTTAGATTATAAAACATCAACCAAGGAGTTTAGTACAATTCATATTAATGGCAATGACCTTAATATGTGGATGATTAAGCCAGCCGATTTTAATCCAAATAAAGAATACCCTTTGTTTATGTACCAATATTCTGGTCCTGGCTCGCAGCAAGTAGCAAACCGTTGGAATGGCAGTAATGATTATTGGTATCAAATGTTGGCACAGCAAGGTTATATTATTGCTTGTGTGGACGGAAGAGGTACAGGGCTTAAAGGCGCTGAATTTAAAAAGGTAACACAAAGAGAATTGGGTAAATACGAATTAGAAGACCAAATAGAAGTGGCTAAACAACTCGGAAAATTACCATATATAGATGCAAGCCGAATAGGAATTTGGGGTTGGAGTTATGGTGGTTTTATGAGTAGTAATGCCTTGTTTAAAGGCAATGATGTATTTAAAATGGCTATTGCAGTTGCACCAGTAACATCTTGGCGATTTTATGATACTATTTATACCGAACGTTATATGACAACACCACAAGAAAACCCAAGTGGTTATGATGAGAATTCACCAATAAATCATGTCGATAAACTAAAAGGTGATTTTTTACTTATTCATGGGTCTGGGGATGATAATGTGCATGTACAAAATACAGTGCGTATGGTTAAAGCATTAATACAGGCAGACAAACAATTTGAATGGATGATATATCCAGACAATAATCATGGTATTTATGGAGGCAATACAAGATTACACTTGTATAAAAAGATGACAAATTTCATCAACAAGACACTTGGCGATAAATTAGAAAAATCAGAAAATAAAATTGAAGAAGAAGAGATAAAAATAAAAATTAAAGGATAAACTAACTTTTTACTAACTAAATTATAGAATTTATGGAATTTAAATTTGGAGGCTCAAAAACTAATCAAAAAACTGTATTAGGACATCCATCTGGATTATTTGTATTGTTTTTTACCGAAATGTGGGAACGCTTTTCGTATTATGGTATGCGTGCATTACTTGTATTATTTTTAGTTTCATCACTTCTTAACGAAGGTTGGGCTTGGGAAAGAAGTGATGCCTTAATACTGTTTGCGTGGTACACAGGTTTAGTTTATATCACTCCAATTATTGGAGGATGGATTGCAGATAAATTTATAGGCTACAGAAAAGCAGTTGTGTATGGGGCTTTTATTATGACTTTAGGACACGCATCTATGTCTTTGGTTGGAGTTTCAAATGTGTTTTTCTTTGCTGGATTACTCTTTCTAATTTTAGGAAATGGTTTGTTTAAGCCAAATATTTCTTCAATGGTAGGACAATTGTATAAAGCCAATGGGAAAGAGAAAGATGCTGGATACACCATTTTTTATATGGGAATTAATGCAGGAGCATTTTTAGGTATATTGTTGTGTGGCTATATAGGCGAGAATATTGGTTGGCATTATGGTTTTGGACTTGCTGGTATTTTTATGTTTTTAGGAATGCTACAATTTTTTTATGCACAAGATATATTTGGAAAGATTGGATTGTCGCTTAAACAAACCGAAGATTTTGATGATTTAGTAGAAGACGGAATCGAAAAAATTGGCGACGATATTGAAGAGGTAATTGAAGAAGCCGAAAATTCAAAAGTAGTAAAAGATAGAATTATGGTTATTGGAATATGTGCTTTGTTTACCATATTTTTTTGGTTGGCGTTTGAACAAGCAGGTGGTTCGATGACAATT
>JADFSQ010000014.1:0-3167 GCA_022560715.1 Bacteroidota bacterium | reverse complement strand
TATCTGAGTTTTCGTTTAACAATAAAATCGTCAAGCGCCTCCATTGACATTCCTTCCAAATCGGGTACAGTGATGGTTTCGCCATGGTTGGTAATAGAAGGGAGGTAGATATAAAAAAAGAAAAGAATCAGAATCAGGAAGAATCCGCAAATAATTGCAATATGCTTAATCAATAAAAGCCATGTTGCTGATAATAATTTCTGTTTCTTCATTTTCATGAATTGAATTGGTGCTCTTATCTTAAATGAAATCTCCGTTAATTTTATTGTTTAAACAGACTTATAGCAAATATTCACTTTCAAATATTTTACTCGGTTTTAGCTTTGTAATTATTTGGGCAATAGTAATTTGGATGTTAAATAGAGAATTTGCAGCAGACACAACCGAGGTGCCTGCATCATGGTTTTCAGTTTTAAACTCCTTGTTTATTATATTATTAGCACCATTGTTTTCTAAATTATGGGAAAGTAAGTATAATCCATCTGGACCAATAAAGTTTGCAATTGGCTTAACGCTATTAGGATTAGGATTTGCCATTTTAGCTTATGGAGCATCAACAATACCAGATGGTGCAAAAACAGCTTCTGTTAGTTTAATGTTTTTAGTTTTTGCATATTTATTCCATACTTTAGGCGAACTCTGTGTGTCTCCAGTTGGCTTGTCTTATGTAAGTAAATTGGCTCCTTTAAGGTTAGTTGGACTTATGTTCGGAATTTGGTTTGCAGCCAGCGCTATTGCAAATCTTTTAGGAGGAGTAACAGGTAGTTATATAGATGAAATTTCAGAAAAATTTGGATTGTCTACATTCTTTTTGATGTTTACTATAATACCAATTGTAGCAGCTTTGGTTTTAGTATTTTTAAACCCAATGATGAAACGAAAAATGCATGGAATAGAATAAGCCGTTAATCGAATATATTGTTAAAATAAACGCAAAAATGCTCCTAACTTGGAGCATTTTTTGTAAGTTCGGAACAAAAATTGCGAGAAATATTATTATGAGAAAAATAATGATTTTATTACTGTTTGTAGTATTTACTGCTGAAAACAGTATAGCGCAAAAAATTAATTGGATAAGCCTTGAAAAAGCTGTTGCACTTCAGAAAAAAGAGCCAAAAAAAATTATGATGGATGCTTATACCAGTTGGTGCGGACCTTGTAAAATGCTTGACAGAAATACCTTTAGTAATAGCGATGTAGCTAACTATATAAACCAGTATTATTATGCAGTAAAATTTAATGCCGAAGGGAATGATGAAATTACCTTTAATGATAAAACATACACAAATCCAAATTACGATCCAGCGAAGGCAAACAAGCGTAATAGTTCGCATCAATTAGCAGGATATTTTGGTGTTAGATCGTATCCTACCATAATATTCTTATCTGAAGAAGGCGAATTAATTTTCCCTCTTATAGGTTATAAAACTCCTCAACAGTTAGAACTGTATTTAAAAATGTTTAAGAATGATGAACATTTAGATTTGAAAACTCAAGAAGCATTTAACGAATATTATACTGCTTTTAAACCAGAATTTCAACAATAAAATAATTAACAACATTGTTGTTCGAGTAAAAAATCAAATTAAACCGTTAGAGAATTGTGTTTGTTATACTAAACAAAGATTTACGATTGTAGATTTTTGATTTACGAATTAAAAAAGATTAGTTTTGAATCTTATGAATTTTAACTATTTTGTTATCAATTAGTTACAATGTAGTCTTAATTCTTTGCTCTTACAGCGAAGCAGCCTGTCCCGAAAATTTGCGGGAGTATTATGTCTTTAGTCGGACAATACTGATTAATAATCATATACAAAAGCTCCCTTTTTACCGGTTTGGTGGAATAGGATTTTTTGTACTTCACAAGTTTTAGACCATCGTTCTTGATAAGTTTTATAATTGCTGCCATCACTAATAATTAGTTCAGGTTGTAAACTATCTATCAATCGTTCGAGATTAATCTTGGGTGAGTTTCGTAATAAGATGATATCAACTTTAAAAGATCTCACATTATATATACCAAAACTAATGACTTGCCCAAATTAAAAACAATGGTAGAAAAAGAGGTCGCCGGGCGTTCAAACACAGCGACCTCGGCGCGTGAAAATACAGTGGTTCGCACCGTATCCAAGCCCACATCCAAGGTATCACGGAAACGTAAGGGGCGCAAGGCCAAACGCGAGCGCATGACGGCGGACGAAGCCCGCTCATTCGAGGGGTTCAGCGAGTCGAACACAGAGTTACTCTTGTCAATGCTGGAATGCAATTGCTCACCGTACCTGGATGTGTTCACCTATGGACGCTGGCAAGCACAGGATATGCAAGTGCGCAAAATGGACAAGGACAAGGGCGAAGGCGCTTACAAACTGCCACTCTATCGCACCATTGAGAAGACTGACGAAGATACCGGCGAAGTCACCCAGGTGTCCATACCGGCCGGTAACAGTAACGTATTCTGTCGCTGCCAGGTGGACGCCAAACAATCAAAGCAGGACGATTCCTTAGCGCAAGCCGCAACCGATATGTCAAACCGGCTAGGCGTAAACATGGGCGTCGTTAGTGAGGTGGCAGCATGAGCAATAAAGCACAATTCAAATGGTCGTTCGACTCTGAGGGCAATCACAGAGTGGACGCGGTAGCCAGTGACGCCCACGAGCGCGGCAAGAAGGAAACGCAAGGCAATCTATTGCAACACGGCGACGAAATCGTAGCTATGAAGGCGTGGCAATCGGACGATTGGCCGCCAGTCGAATCAGACGAGGAGTATTTGGAATGATTGTAGGACTGAGGCACAAGACGGATGCTCTCCGAAAGTACGAGTTTTTACCCCCCGTCCTCTATAAAACCAGATTAGAGGAAACGGCCAAAGGGTGGTTACTTCACTATCAGCACAGGGGTAAAGGGTATGCGACAAAGGCGGAGATAAAAGCCGAATTAAAGCGCCGCGATCTATATGTCAGAGCAACCTAACAACAACGCCCCTGTGAGCCTGCAACGTCCACAGGGGCAGCGCAAAACACCGCCCCGGTCCCGACCGGGGTCGGGAGACGCTAAACCCAGAGTTAAGCAATAGGAGTTTATCAGAATGAGTGCATACGTAATAGACCGCAACCACGTTCAATTCATCGTAGCGGCGGCCCTAGTTCACGGCGACACACATCGTA
>JADFSQ010000321.1 GCA_022560715.1 Bacteroidota bacterium | reverse complement strand
AGTTATAACCATAGATGGTGGAGAATGGTTAAAAGGGGCTGGGCAATTTAATATGCTGGAAGACATTCCTCAAGAAATGTGGGATCACTTAGAAATGATGATTAGAGCAAAGAAAAGTTAATTTCTGTCTGTTTTAAAATAAATATAATTATATCATGTTTTTATTACAAATACTCGTATATTATTCCCGATTTTAAACACCTTATAAGAAAAAACATTGTAATTACATATTACCTTATCTTTTATCTATCAGTTAAAAGGATACTATTTTTAGATTACTCCCTATACTTTATTAATAGCAAAATAGTAAATTTAAATTAACTCAAAACCATTACTTATGAATATTAAAAAACAACTACTCTGTTATTGTTTGCTATTTTTTACTATGGCAGGCTTTTCTCAAAATTCCGATATAAAAAAATCGGAAACTGAAATTGATGTGACTAAAATTCCAATAGATTCTAATGTAAAAATCGGAAAATTATCCAATGGACTTACCTATTATATAAGAAATAACGGTAAACCCGCAAATAAAGTAGAATTGCGTTTAGTAATAAATGCTGGATCAATTTTAGAAGATGATAACCAATTAGGTTTAGCACATTTTATGGAGCATATGAATTTTAACGGAACCAAAAATTTCAAAAAGAATGAACTCGTTGATTATTTACAAAGTATTGGTGTAAAATTTGGTGCAGACCTTAACGCATATACTAGTTTTGATGAAACAGTTTATATTTTACCTATTCCAAGCGATGATCCTGAAAAATTAGAAAAAGGATTTCAAATTTTAGAAGATTGGGCACATAACGCTACGCTTACAGACGAAGCCATAGATGATGAACGAGGCGTTGTTTTAGAAGAATACCGATTAGGATTAGGACCAAACAAACGCATGATGCAGCAATATTTACCAAAACTAATGTATGGCTCTAAATATGCTGAAAGACTTCCAATTGGAACTAAAGAAAGTCTTGAAAACTTCAAATATGAAGACGTGAGAAGTTATTATAGAGATTGGTATCGTCCAGATTTAATGGCAGTTATAGCTGTCGGAGATTTGGATGTTGACCAATTAGAAGCAAAAATTAAAGAACATTTTGGAGGTATTGCTAAAGCTGAAAACCCAAGAGAAAGGGCTTCTTACAACCTTCCAAACCATGAAGAAACTTTTGTAACTATTGCTTCAGATAAAGAAGCCGCTTTTACACAAGTGCAAATAATGTATAAAGATCATTTTGATGCTCCAAGCATTGAAACCACAGAAGATTACAGAGAATCCATAGTAAGAAATCTGTTTAGTAATATGATTAATAACAGGTTATCTGAATTAACAAACAAACCAAATCCTCCGTTTGTATTTGGGTCTTCAAGTTATAGAGGCACATTTTCACGCTCAAAAAATGCATATCAAAGTTTTGCATTAACAAGCGAAACTGGGCAATTGGTTGGATTAAAGACCTTGTTAGAAGAAAATGAACGTGTTAAACGATATGGTTTTCAAGAAGGCGAATTTACTCGCGCCAAAAAGAATATTTTAGCACGATTAGAAAAACAATATAAAGATCGTGACAAACAAGAAAGTGGAAGAATTATTGGAGAATACATCAATAATTTTTTAGAAAACGAACCAATTCCAGGCATAGAATGGGAATTTAATACGACAAAAAAATTCATTTCAACCATCATGCTATCCGAAATAAATACCTTAATAAATAGCTTTATACACGACGATAATAGAGTTATTATTTTAACTGGACCAGAAAAAGAAGGATTAACACCAGTTACCGAAGCTGAAATATTAGAACTATTAAAAACTGTACAAACTTCAAACATTGAAGATTATGTAGATGAAGCAGTACGGAAGGACCTTATTGAAAACATATTACCTGAAGGCACAATAACCAAAACTGAAAAGAATGATGCCATAGACGCAACAACATTTACTTTAAGTAATGGTGCAACAGTAACTTACAAAAAAACGGACTTTAAAAATGATGAAATTTTGTTTGAAGCTACAAGTTTTGGAGGAACCAGTTTATATACAGATGAAGAACACATCGTTACCGCTTTTGCAAATGGTGGTCTTGCTGAAGCAGGAATTGGCGGACTGTCTAAAGTAGAATTAAATAAAATGATGAGTGGAAAAATTGTAAATGTGAGGCCATACATTCAACTTGTAGCAGAAGGATTCAGAGGACAGGCTGCTCCAAAAGATTTGGAAACTTTATTTCAACAAGTATATCTTTATTTCACTGATTTGAATAAAAACGATGAAGCATTTCAATCTTATATTACGAAGCAAAAAAGTTTTTTAGGGAACCTTATGGCAAATCCACAGTTCTATTTTTCGAATGAAACAGGAAAATTCAGAAATGAAGGCAACAAAAGATATACTGGCTTTCCAACACCTGAAAAAATGGATAAAGCCGATTACAATGTAGCTTATAAAAAATATCAAGAACGCTTTGCAGATGCTGGCGATTTTAATTTTTATTTTGTTGGCAATATTGACGAGGAACAGTTAAAAAAGTTTTCAGAAAAATATATTGCTTCGCTACCCTCAACAAACTCGAATGAAACTTTCAAACCAACAGTTTTTAGAGAAAAAGATACTTATAGAAAATATATTGTTCATAAAGGGAAAGATCCAAAAAGTCAGGTTTCAATTAATTGGGGTGAAGATGATATAGAATACTCTGTTAAGAAAAAATTAGAAGTCATGGCACTTGGCGAAATTTTATCTATAAAACTAATCGAAAAATTAAGAGAAGAAGAATCGGGAGTTTATGGCGTAGGTGCAAGAGGAAGTTTTAGAAAAATCTCATTTACTGGTGTAGATTTTACAATATCTTTTCCTTGTGGTCCAGAAAATGTAGATAAACTTATAAAAGCTGCGCTAGCTGAAGTAGAAAAAATAAAAAAAGAAGGACCTACTGAAAAAGACCTTGCTAAAGTAAAAGAGACTTACTTGCTCAAATATAAAGAAGACCTAAAGAAAAATAGATTTTGGTTATCAAATTTTATTAGAGCCCAACAAGAAAGCAGTGATGTTACCGATATTCTAGAAACTGAAAAGGCTGTGAATGGATTACCAGTAAAAG
>JADFSQ010000320.1 GCA_022560715.1 Bacteroidota bacterium | reverse complement strand
TTAAATATTTATCTTGTACTAAAAAAAACGAAATCTTTGTTAAACAAAAAACTTGGTTTTTTAGGGCATAGTTTGGGTGGAATCGTATCTATTCAAGCAATTGAAAACGGCTTTAAACCTGACTTCTTAATTCAATGGTCTGCACCAATCGGTAAACCTATAGATATAATGAAGTACCAAATGAGAAATGGAATTAAAAATTATAACAACCTAATTCTTGGTAACAGTATTGAAGAAAGAATTGAGATACTAGATTTTGTTAATAGAATAATTGATGAAAACCCAAATAAAAATGCTTGGGAATTACGAAAAATTGTAAAGAAGGAATCGAAAAAAATGGCGTAAAAAAGAAGGCATATCAAAACTATCTACGCAATAACAATGTTGAATTTGCTCGAATAGATAATACTAAAGCTTATTCAAATATTAATTTTCCAACTTTAGTCATTATCGGAAAAGAAGATATTTTGGTTGACGCAATACAAAGTAAAGCAGCATTAGACAAAATTGGAAATGAAAATATTTCGTTCAAAGAGTTAGAGAGACTAAATCATTTTATGGTAAAAAAAGGTGCTGACCAAAAAACTAATGAAATTTATGATGTTGAACAGGTGTTTAAAGACTATTTAATTAATTGGATTAACAAATTAAAAAAATAAATATTGTCAACAGCATATATAAAAAACACTATTTTTTGGCTTAATCAAAGCTAGTTGTAATGAATGTATTGATTATAAAAATTAGTCGTTAGAGTGAAAAAGCAAAAAAGACTATAACAATCATCCAGAAATAAGTTTATCTATGAAAAACACTTTACTTCTACTTATATTTTTCATTTCGATACATAGTTTTTCTCAAATTAACGGAAACGTAAAAGATTCAAAAGGCAAATCTCTGGCATTTGTAAATATATATATTGAAGGTACATATATTGGCACCACAAGTAACGATGAAGGTAATTATGTATTGACTTATTCTGAAAAAAAAACCTTTCAAATTGTTTTTAAATATCTCGGCTACAAAACACTAAAAAAAACCTTGAATATCGATACGTTTCCATATACTCTAAATGTATCTCTCGAAGAAGAAAACATAACTCTGGATGAAGTCGTTATCAATTCAAACGAAAATCCAGCAAACAGAATTATTAGGAGTACTATTGCAAACAGAAAGGCAATGCTCGAAAAGATTAAGTCGTATAAAGCCAATTTCTATTCTCGTGGATTAATTAGAATAAAAAATGCTCCTGAAAAAATATTAGGTCAAGACCTTGGCGACCTTGGTGGTGGATTAGATTCTACCAGAAGTGGCATTATTTACTTATCAGAAACCATTTCAAAAATAGAATTTCAGCGTCCAGATAAATTAAAGGAAAAAATTATTGCATCTAAAGTAAGTGGCGACGATAATGGATTTAGTTTTAATACTGCAAGTGATGTCGATTATAATTTTTACAACAATACTGTAGAACTGGGCAACCAAATAGTATCTCCAATTGCCGATTATGCCTTTAATTATTATCGCTATAAACTTGAAGGTATTTTTTACGATGATATAGGAAACCTCATCAACAAAATCAAGGTAATCCCTAAACGAGAAAACGATCGTATTTTTTCTGGCACTATTTATATTGTTGAAGACCAATGGTCAATTTACGCTTTGGAATTAGATATTACAGGACAACAAGCACAGATTCCAGCTGTAGATATTATTACCCTAAAACAAACCTTCTCTTACTCGGTTAATGATACATTTTGGGTGCTCATTTCACAGAGTATCGATTTTAAATTCAGCATCTTCGGTATTAAAGGCGATGGAAGGTTTACAGCTGTTTATAGCGAATATAATTTCAATCCAAACTTTACTAAAAAAACATTTACAAGAGAAGTATTGTCCTTTGCTGACGAAGCCAACAAAAAAGATTCTACCTATTGGAATACTATTCGTCCTGTGCCTTTAACCAACGAAGAAGCTAACGACTATCTTAAAAAAGACAGTATTCAGGTAATTCGAGAATCTAAAACCTATTTAGATTCTATCGATAGAAAAAATAATAAATTTAAGCTCACAAATATTCTGTTTGGTTACAATTATCAAAACTCATATAAAGATTGGAACCTAAACTTTGGAGCGTTATTAACCAATACTAACTTTAATACAGTACAAGGTTACAATAGTGAATTCAGTATAAATTACAGAAAAAATTTAGACGAGTTTAAACGCTATTTTAATGTCAATACTACTTTAAATTATGGATTTTCAGACAAACGCTTAAGAGGAACAGCATCCATAACTTATAAGTTTAATAATATTAGCAAACCCTTTTTAACTTTGGGAGTTGGAATAAAAACCGAACAGTTTAATGTAAACCAACCTATTTCGCCTTTAATAAACTCGATTAGTACCTTGTTTTTTGAAGATGATTATATGAAGTTGTATGATAAAAGCTTTGCGCAAATCTCATATTCGCAAGAGTGGTTTAATGGCTTTCGCTTCTACTCTACTTTAAGTTACGAAAGGCGAAAACCACTTTTCAATACCACAAATCAAACGTTTTTTAATGATGACAACGATGCTTATTCAAGCAATAACCCTTTAGATGAAACTGCCTTTGGAATTGCTCCATTTATCACACATAACATTTTAAAACTGAATGTTTCAGCACGTATCAATTTTGGTCAAGAATATTTAAGTTATCCAGACAGTAAGTTTAACCTCTCAAATTCTAAATATCCAACATTACTTTTAGCATTCGGAAAAGGGTTTGGTGCAACTAATTCCGACTACAACTTCGACCAGATAAAAGCACGATTATATCAAGGATTTAATGTCGCAAACAAAGGCTATTTTCAGTATAATTTAAGAGCAGGAACATTTTTTAATGCCGACGACATTGCCTTTATGGATTACCAGCATTTTAATGGCAACCAAACACATATTGGCAAATCCAACAGTTATACCAATATGTTTAACAACTTGCCTTATTACGCATTGAGTATGAACAAAAGCTATTTTGAATTTCATGCCGAACACAATTTTAAAGGCTATATTTTAGGTAAGATTCCGTTGTTAAATACACTCAATTATAATTTGGTTATCGGAGCACATACACT
>JADFSQ010000319.1 GCA_022560715.1 Bacteroidota bacterium | reverse complement strand
GTTAAAGAATTTATAAAAATTACTTTTTAATCGATTAGTTTTAATTAATGAGGTTTCCGCTTTCGCGGAAATTATAAATTCTCATTAAATAAATTCAAACGATTTAACCATGCTGTTTTGCGTTCTAATAAAAATATGTCTAAAAATAAAAAGAAAAGACCGAATGCAAGAAACCATTGAAATTGATCTTTAAATTCGGCAAACTGCTTGGCCTCAAATTCTTTTTTATCCATTTTATTTAAAATATCTCTGATTTCTTCGACAACTTGTTTTGTGTTTGACCCATTGATGTAAACTCCATTAGCTTTTGCAGCGATATCTTTTAAAGTTTCTTCATTTAATCGGGTAATAATCGTTTCGCCTTGACTATCTTTTTTGTAATTAAGCACAATGCCGTTTCGCTTTATTGGTATTGGGCCTCCATTAATAGTTCCAACACCAATAGTAAAAATCCGAATTCCTTCATAGCTCGCTTCTTCTGCAACGTCTGATGCAATATCACTATGATCTTCTCCGTCAGAAATAATTATAAGCACACGATTAGTTTGCTCGTCATCATCATAATAGGTTCTTGCCAACTGTATGGCTTGATCTATTGCTGTGCCTTGTGAAGAGAGCATATCGGTATTCATGCTATGTAAAAACATTTTAGCAGCAGCATAATCCGTAGTAATTGGTAATTGCGGAAATGCTTTTGCTGCATAAGCAATAATGCCTATTCTATCACTAGCCAGATTATTTATAATTTGAGTTACTAATTGCTTAGCTTTTTCCAATCGGTTTGGCGCAATATCTTCTGCCAGCATGCTTTTAGAAACATCGATAGCAAATACAATATCTACGCCTTCACGTTTTACTGTTTCTAATTTTGTGCCAATTTTAGGATTAACCAATGCTATTATTAAACACACAAATGCTAAACACAACACGAAAAGTTTTAATATTGGTTTGAATAAGGATTTGTTTGGGCTTAATTTTTTAAGCATTTGCTTACTTATAAATTTATTTTGAACATAGCGTTTCCACAATTGTAGTACTATAAAGAATACTATAATTATTGGAATAATTAGCAGTAACCAAAACCATATTTTTTCTTCTAATTGCATATAGACACTAATTTTTACTAACTTTATTTATACTTATAATCGTTTTTAGGTTAATAGTTTCGCCTCGAATTCACTAAATATCATTTATTAAATTCCAATATTAAAATTCCAAATTCTAACGTTTGATTCTCAATAAGTGTATAGTTAGATAACGTTTAAAAATTCTATCTTTATTCTTAACTTTTAACTCATAACTCATAACTCTTTTACCTCTTTATCATTTTACACAAAACTTCTAAATATTGTGAATCGCAATAACAATTCTAACAGTAAAAATAAACCAGCAAGTAAAACTAATGGACGGAATTTTTCTTCGTAATTATAGAATTTAAATTCTTCGACATCTGTTTTTTCTAATTTATTTATTTCTTTATATATTTCTTTTAGTTTTTTATTGTCTGTTGCTCTAAAATATTTTCCTCCTGTAACTTCTGCTATTTCTTTTAATAGCTCTTCATCAATTTCTACCTTTAATCTTCTATATTCAAAACCACCATTTCGGTTTATAGCAAATGGTGATAATGCCATTCCATTGGTTCCTATACCAATTGTATAGGTTTTAATACCGTATTCAACAGCAAGTTCACTGGCAGTATTTGGGTCTATAAACCCTGTATTATTTACACCATCTGTTAACAATATGATTACTTTACTTTTGGCCTTACTGTCTTTTATGCGGTTTACTGCTGTAGCTAAACCCATGCCTATAGCTGTGCCTCCTTCAATTATTGTATTGTATTTTATCTCTTTTAACGCTCGTAACACAATAGCTTTATCGCTGGTAATTGGCGTTTTTGTATAACTTTCTCCAGCGTATTCTACGAGTCCTATTCTATCGTTTGGTCGTCCTTTAATAAATTCGGCAGCAACCTTTTTTAGCGCTTCTAAACGGTTCGGTTTTAAATCTTTTGCCAACATACTTGCCGAAACATCTATAGCCATTACAATGTCAATTCCTCGAGTGGTTTTAGTTTTGGTTGAAACATCTACTGTTTGTGGTCGTGCCAATGCTGTAATAATTAATATTAATGCAAATAATCGAAAAACAAACATGAGGTGTTTTAATTTTGGAAGCCAAGAATTACCAACTTTAAAGCCTTTAGTACTTGATATTTTGAATGTTGCTGTTTGATTTTTGTATTTTAAAACATACCATAGAATTGCCAATGGAATACATAACAGTAGCCAAAACATTTGTTTGTTAATAAATTCTATGCCTTCAAACATTTATTCGTCTTCTTTAAGTTTAATTAATTCTATCGAATTTAATATGCGTTCTACTATTTGGTCTGCATACACATCATTACCCTTCCAAGTAATCATTACAGTTTGTAAAATATTTTCGGCTGTGAAACCTAATAACACATAATTCCCATTTTGAAATTTATCTGCAATAGGAAAACTTGCTGTTCCAAAGGTCTTTAAACCTGAAGCTCCATTTGGTGTTGTAAATTTTTCTTGCTTAACAATTATATTTTCTACGCCTTTATTTTCTAAAGTTTTTATACTGTTTTCTGCTATTTGCACTAAATCAATTTTGTTTTCTTCTTCGCCTTCTTTTTCACCTTGTTCTTGATTATTATATTTAGTTGTTCCAACAACAATATCGATGTTAGAAGTTAAATTGCCACCATAAGCAAACATTGTTACTTCAACTTTATCTTTTAATTCGTCTGGTAATTCTACAGAAATACGCCTGAGAACTTTTGGTGTTGTTACTGTTATTCCTGGTGCCCCATATTCACTTGTTATCCAACTTTTAATTTCTAATAGCTCTTTGCTTTCGTGACCAATAATAGTGTCTTTTACATACTCAAAACCATATTTTACTATAAAACCAGCAATTGTTGCCATAAAAAGAAATACAGCAACAATTATTGTTATTATAATTTTTCTTCTCTTTTTTTTACGTTCCTGCTCTTCTTTATATTTTTGATTCAGCAATTTTTCTTCTTCAGTTGGCTCTGGTAGTGATTCTTTAACATGGTCAATCTCTAAATCTATTGTTTTTCTATCTAATTCAGCAAGCTCA
>JADFSQ010000318.1 GCA_022560715.1 Bacteroidota bacterium | reverse complement strand
TTTTAGCTTCTTTTTTTTATTAGTGAAACTTCAGTTTTAAGAGAATTTATTTCGAATTAAAAATGAAATAGTTGTCTCGATAGCTATCGGGATAATTCCGCTGAAGAGCGGAATCTTTTAAATATAAATTTGAATAAAGTAAATAACTAATAACTCAATAACAATTAACTTATAATAATGAGCGAAGACAAAAAAAAAGAAAGTTACGGAGCCGATAGTATTCAGGCATTAGAAGGCATGGAACATGTGCGTATGCGACCATCAATGTATATTGGAGATCTTGGTACCAGAGGATTACACCATTTGGTATATGAAGTTGTAGATAACTCCATTGATGAAGCAATGGCAGGACATTGCGATCGTATAGATGTTACAATTAACGAAGACAACTCTGTTACTACCGAAGATAATGGACGTGGTATTCCAGTCGATTTGCATAAGAAAGAAGGCGTTTCGGCACTCGAAGTCGTAATGACCAAGATTGGAGCAGGAGGAAAGTTCGATAAAGATTCGTATAAAGTTTCAGGAGGGCTTCATGGTGTTGGTGTAAGTGTGGTTAATGCCTTGTCTATGCATTTAAAAGCAACCGTATATAGAGATGGTAAAATATGGGTGCAAGAATACGAAAAAGGTAAAGTAATGTACCCTGTTAAAGCCGTTGGAGAATCCGATAAAAGAGGAACTTTAATTACTTTTAAACCCGACCCTTCAATTTTTGTACACACTTTAGAATATAGTTACGATACTTTGGCAAGTCGTTTACGCGAACTGTCGTACCTAAATAAAGGAATTACGATTACCTTAACAGATAAACGACACAAAAATGAAGAAGGCGAATTTGAAACTGAAACCTTTTATTCTGAAGAAGGATTAAGCGAATTCATCAGGTATTTAGATGCTACCCGAGATCCTTTATTGAAAGATGTTATTGCTTTTGAAGGCGAAAAAAATGGTGTGCCGGTTGAGGTTGCCATGATTTATAATACATCTTATGCCGAGAATTTACACTCCTATGTAAACAATATCAATACTCATGAAGGCGGAACACATCTTGCTGGGTTTAGACGTGGATTGACACATACCTTGAAGAAATATGCTGATAATTCTGGTATGTTAGATAAATTAAAATTTGACGTAGCTGGAGATGATTTCCGAGAAGGATTAACAGCTATTATTTCGGTAAAAGTAGCCGAACCACAATTTGAAGGGCAAACAAAAACCAAATTAGGGAACAGAGAAGTTTCAGCTTCAGTAAGTCAGGCAGTTTCAGAAATGCTTACAGATTATTTGGAAGAACATCCAGAGGATGCAAGAATAATCGTTCAAAAAGTGATTCTTGCAGCACAAGCCAGACATGCAGCACAAAAAGCGCGCGAAATGGTACAGCGTAAAACTGTAATGAGTATTGGTGGATTGCCAGGAAAATTATCAGATTGTTCAGAGCAAGACCCTACAAAATGCGAAATATTTTTGGTTGAGGGAGATTCGGCTGGTGGAACAGCAAAAGCAGGACGTGACAGATTGTTTCAAGCAATTCTTCCGCTACGCGGAAAAATATTGAATGTTGAAAAAGCAATGCAACATAAGGTATTTGAAAACGAAGAAATTAGAAATATTTTTACAGCACTTGGTGTAACTATTGGTACTGAAGAAGACAGCAAAGAGTTAAATATTACAAAATTGCGTTATCATAAAGTGGTGATTATGTGTGATGCCGATATTGATGGCAGTCATATTGAAACCTTAATATTAACCTTCTTCTTTCGATATATGAGAGAACTGATTGAAAACGGACACATTTATATTGCAACACCACCTTTATATCTCATTAAAAGAGGTGCAAAAAAACAATATGCGTGGAGTGATAAAGAACGTGACGAAATAGTAGAAAAATTTGGTGATGGTTCAAGAATACAACGATATAAAGGTCTTGGAGAAATGAATGCAATACAACTTTGGGACACCACTATGAATCCCGAATTTAGAACGCTTCGTCAGATAGTGATTGAAAACGGAAGTGAAGCAGATCGTATTTTCTCAATGTTAATGGGAGACGATGTACCACCACGTAGAGCATTTATCGAAAAGAATGCCATTTATGCAAATATTGATGCGTAAATAAGGTTTCGAAATTATTAAAATAGCATTATTGTTTTTTAAATAGTAGTGCTTTTTTTATCTAAAAAAAATAATATATCGATAAAGCGTATTTTTTATCGATTAATGGTTGTTTTTTGAAATCTTTTTCTATTTTTGTATTAACCCAAATTTACAATAACATGAAAAAGATAATAGTATTATTGTTATTGTTTGTTGCTACTCAAGTTTCAAACGCACAAGAATTAGAAAGTATTTTAATAGCTGCTGAAGATGCTAGTAAACTTACTGAAGCATATATTAATCCTGCCATGAAAGGCTTAATGTATAGTATGAATGGTGGTTGGTACACAACTGCAAAAACACACAAAAAATTAGGATTTGACATTACAATAAATGCTAATATGTCATTTGTACCAGATGCAGATCAAATATTTGCATTTGTATCAAGTGATTATTCCTTTCTTTCACTACCTAATGGCGAATCAGAATTGCCAACAGTAATGAGTGAAAATTCAACTGAAACCACGGTTGATGTTTCCATTCCTGTCGGAGATGGCACTTTTAAAGTCGCAAGTTTTAATATGCCAGGAGGAATAACAAATGATTTACCATTAAATGCTGTGCCTGCACCTATGTTACAAGTTGGCGTTGGTTTACCTTTTAGAACTGATATAAAAGTGAGATATGTGCCTACTGTAAATTTTGATAACTCGGTAGAAGCCAGTCTTATTGGATTAGGACTTCAGCATGATTTAACACAATATTTAGGTCCAATAGATAAGTTACCTTTAAGTGTTTCAGTTTTGGCAGCATTTACCAATATGGATGTCACTTATTTTATTGAAGATACAAATACAACTGACGATGTATCGGTAACAAATGGTAAGGCTGTATTTAAAATGAAAACCTGGACTGTTCAGGCTATTGCATCATTAGATTTTAAAATAATTACATTTTATGGAAGTTTAGGATATAACAATGGAAGCTCATCTATTAAATTGAAAGGTGATTATAACTTAACTTATGATATAGTAGATGGAGGCGGAAAT
>JADFSQ010000317.1 GCA_022560715.1 Bacteroidota bacterium | reverse complement strand
GGATTAGCAAATGAAACAAAAGAAGTTAATGTTATTAATCTACAAGATGTGGGACAAAAAGTAACTTTAGATATAATAAAGTATTAAAAATAAAAAGAGCCTAGCGTAAACTAGGCTCAAGAACAATATCCTTTCGCGAAGGACAGACACAAACTGTGAGTGTCTTAAAATGTTCACAGCAAATATATTATTTAAATTTTTAATTATGAAAAAAAAGAAATTAACTGGCAAATTAAGCTTGGAAAAAAGTAAAATCTCCGCGCTTGAGAGTTCTAAAATTTTTGGTGGTGCTACTGTTCCTTGTACTGGTCTTTGCATACCAACATCTCTTCAACAAGGTGGTTGTGTAACTGATGGTTGCACTGTAACAGAGAATCCTACAGGTTCTGAATGTGAATGTGAATAGATGATGTTAAAGGTGAAGTGTTGTAATGGCACTTCACCTTTATGTTATTTATTAATTGTTATTAAGGTTATAAAATTACTATGTCTATAAAATTGATTAAGGAAACTAAAACTAATATTACTGAAGAAGCGTTGAAATTTAAATTAAAAGAGATTAATGATCTTTTAAGGGAAAAATATCTTTACGAAAAAAACATTGGAGTTTTAGAAGGCTTATCGGGAATAGTACTATTTCAATTCTACTATGCTAAATACACTAATAATGATAAGTATGCTGATTGGGGACAAGAATCTTTGATGAAAATAATGGAAATTATTAATCAAGGCTATAACGTTCCAACCTTTTCGTCCGGTTTTGCTGGTGCTGGTTGGGTTTTTGACCATCTAAATAATCAAGGATTTATTGAAATTGACAATGATGAATTGTTGTGTCCTTTAGATAACTACCTCTTTAGGGTTATGAAAAAAGATATCAACAAAGAATATTATGACTTCTTACATGGAGCTACAGGCTATGGTTTTTATTTTCTCGAACGTTGTAAATCAACAAAAAATAAAAATAAAAAAAAATCATATTTAGCTAATATTAAATTGTTTATGGATAGTATAATCAAGTCAGCTAAACAAGATGCAAATGGCATAAAATGGATATCAAATATGCATAAAAAATCAACCGACAGTCAAATAAAAGTTTATAATTTATCACTTTCCCATGTATGTCTAGCACTATCTCATTTTTGTCAGAATTAGCTCTTATAAAAAAATTTAGAAAAGATTGTATCCATTTACTAAAAAAATCTACAAATTATATACTGAGCTATGAGTTACCTAAAAACTCTAAGTCTTTATTTCCTAATAGGATATTAGAAGATGGTTCAGCAGATCAGAATTCACGTTTAGCATGGTGTTATGGCGACTTTGGTATTGGTTTAGCGTTATTAAAAGCTTCAAAAGTATTAAAAGATGAAGAACTCCGAGAAAAAGCTCTTTTTATATTAGAGCATACCACCTGCCGAAAAGTTAAAAAGAATACATTCGTTATTGATGCTGCCATCTGTCATGGCGCTTTCGGAAATGCTCAGATCTATAATTTTTTATATAATGAAACAAAGAATGAACTGTATAAAGAATCTGCAAGATACTGGATCCAATATGGGATGAATATGAGCGTATATAATGATGGTTATGCGGGGTTTAAACAATGGGAAGGCAATTCAGAAGAATGGAGTCCAAAGACATCGCTTCTTGAAGGCATTGCTGGAATTGGGCTAAGCATAATAGATTACCTCTCAGAAGAACCAAACACTTGGGACAAGTGTATTTTATTACACTAATGTATGAGCTCAAAGAAAATCCCCTACAAAAATTTTTCAAAGTATGTGCTTAGAACACCTCTTTTCTCTGTAGATTTTTTTAAATCAATCACAAAAAACAAAACTACTACGGATGAAGAACTTAAAAGTATTTGCAAAGACAAACGTATTATAGAAGCAATTTTTTTGGCATCGCCGGATTTATCTAATGAAGTAAACAAATGGCTTAATGATGAATTAAATGATGAAAAATCTGAGAGAATAAAATATTCAGTATTTAAATATTTAAGTAGAATGTCATCGAGATGTACACCATTTGGTTTGTTTGCAGGAACAGCAGTAGGTGAATTTAGTAATTCAACACATATTGAACTTGATAAGAATTTTAAAAACAATCGCCATACCAGATTAGATATGAATTATCTCGTCGCATTAACTCAGACTATAGTTGAGATTAAAGCTGTTAGAGATCAGTTAAAGTTTTACCCAAATACAAGTTTATACAAAGTAGGAGGACAATTCAGGTATGTAGAATATAGTTATATAAACACCAAACGAACACACCATATTGTTGGGGTTAATTATACATGGTATTTAGACAAGATTATTAAAGCATCTAAAGAAGGGAGAACCATTAAACAATTAGCACAAATAATTACTAATAAAGGAATTCTCTTTGAGGAAGCTTTTACTTTTGTTACTGAGCTTATTGAAAGTCAAATCTTGATCAGTGAATTAGAACCTTCGGTATCCGGCCCAGAGTTTTTAGAGCATATTCTTGCCGTTTTAAAAAAATTAAATTATACAGACGATATTATTTCTATTCTTGAAAAGGTAGAAAGTAGCTTACACAAAATTGATAAGTCTATAACAAATGATATCTCTGAGTATTTAAAAATAGGCGAATTACTAAAACCGCTAAATACAAAGTATGAGTTAAAATATTTGTTTCAAACGGATATGATATTATCCTGCAAAAAAAACACTTTAGACTATTCTGTTTTAAATAAGATAAAAAGTGTTTTAAGTTTGCTTAACAAAATATCATTTAAACAGGAAGATAGTCCTTTTTCTCAATTTAAAACTGCATTTTATGAACGTTATGAGACAAAGCCAGTAACGCTTTCAAAAGCACTAGATAAAGAATTAGGCATCGGTTTTCTTCAAAATAATGATTATGGAGAAGTAAGCACTTTAGTTGATGACCTTAATTTACCTTTTAAGACTAATAAACCTAAGGAATTTAAAGTGATTACAAACGTTGTCCAAGACATTTTGCAAAATAAATTAATAGAGTGTATTAAATCTAACAAGGATGTTTTAATAATAAATGAAAATGATTTTGCTGATTTAGATTTAGTAGAAGATTGATCGGATATTCCAGATACAATTTCAGCAATGATTGACGTTATTAATATAGACGGAAAAGAAAAAAT
>JADFSQ010000316.1 GCA_022560715.1 Bacteroidota bacterium | reverse complement strand
CATCACTTTCCCAAGGGAACATTGCTCCTTTATATCCAAAATTGATTGCTTTTTGTTTTGCCATATCTAACCTGTCTGACCTGTAATTTACGAGCGATCTTGCAATATCTTGGTTTAAAACTAATAACGGAGGAAACATCCATAATTCTGTATCCCAAAAAATATGTCCGTTATATCCTTGGGAAGATAATCCCATAGGTGAAATACTTAAATTAGAATCTCCTCTTGAAAAGGAATATAAGTGATAAAGTGCTAACCGAATATCTTGTTGAGATTGCAAATCGCCTTCAATAATAATATCGCCTTCCCATAAGCTTTTCCAAAGCGATTTGTGTTGATTGAGTAAATCATCCCTTGGAGTTAATAAATTAAAAATTACAAAGCGTTCAGATTCAGATTGAGGATCGAAAAAATCTTGTGTTGTACATTGTGCACTTGTCCATGCAAAGTCCAAAGATGTTCCTTTATCGACGGTTTTTTCAAAAGTGAGTTGATTGTTATAGTCTGATACTTTAGTGTGTATTAATTCCGGACGTTGATGCTCTCTTGTAGAATTTATATCATGCCAGATAAATGTGGAGGAGGTTGCTACTACATGTCTCCCCATTCTACTTTTTGCAACGGTTTGAAGAATCGGCATAGTGGTTTCGGCATCTCTTAAAATGCGAAAGGTACTTAATGGGTCTTGATATTCTTCAGGGGTTTCAATTTTACCTATTACCTTTACAGTAATAGATTGTTTTGCTTTTATACTTATATCAATATAACCGCTATATGGCACATTTCGCAAAGCATAGGTGGTGTACGAAACTTCCGCTTTGTTTTTAAATGTAAAGGATGTGGTAAAACTTGCTTCCTTCATATTTAAAGTCTGTTTCCAATTACTAATGTTATTTGAATTAATTAGTTCACCATCAATTTCAATATCCAGATTGCCAAAGTTCATGCCTTTTAGTATTCGGCTTATTCCTAATGTAGATGCTTTGTCATAAACATTATTTAAAATAATGTGCTTTACTTTAAAAGGTTTTTCAGAAGGTAAAATACCTATGCGACCATTGGCAACAACAATTCCTGTATAATTTGAAGTGTTGGTTGTGGATATATTCCAAGCATTATTTTGTGCAAGGACAAACGAAATACAAAAATAAAAGAATATAAAAAGTAGATGTTTCATGTGTTTATACTTATTGTTATTTATCTGTCACATGCTGCCTGCCTGCCGCAGGCAGGTTCGTTATTAATCATTCCTTTATGTGTGAAAAATTTTAACATGCTCGTTTCATGTGTTTATGCTTAATCTAATAGTTTATTTTGATTTTGTTTTCAATACTATATTCTTGGTTATAAACTTGAAGTGAAATAGGTTTATCGCCAAAGTTAGTAATGTTTATAGTATTTTTATCTACTTGTACTTTAAGTTTATTTGATGCCCAAATTAAAGGATATGTAATAGAATTGATATTGTCTGGAAGTTTAGGGTTAATCCTTAAAGTTCCATCAATCATTCTAACACCTCCATGAGAAGCTGCATGTATGACATGATTTGATGTGTTCATATCCGGACCAAGATCAATTTTTGAAGCTTTTTCAAATAAATGATAGGCTAATTTTTGATTGCCCAAATCAGAAGCTAACACGGCGTGTGTTGACAAACTTAAAGATGAATCGTGTAAAGTTTTAGGTTCGTAATAATTATAGTTTGCTTTTTTAACTGTATCATCAAATTTATGTTCTAATAAATACATAAGCATTACAACCGACGCTTGTTTAGAAACCTGTATTTCATTTACCTGACTCAAACTGTAATCTTTAAATATGGAACCTACATGAGATTGATTTTTATAGCTGCTTAAATCTATTTCCTTTTTTTGCAGATACGTATCGTCTTGCGGAATTACTGACTGCTCGTTTGGAATAGGAAGATATACCTTATTAAATTTTTTCTTCAGTTCTGGAATTTCTTCGTCTAAATTTAATTTTTTATTTAGTTTATTAAAAACTGAAGACTCTTTTTCCTTTAAAAGTGAATAATAATGTATGGCGTTTTCCATACACCACTTTGCCATATAATTGGTAAATGCGTCATTATTTACATGTTCTTTATATTCGTCGGGACCTACCACGTTGTTAATATGGTATAATTGCTGTTTTTCATTCCATTCTAAACGACTTCCCCAAAAAATTCCTGTATCCAGAAGGATTTCATAACCGCATTGTTCCATGAAATCCTCATCTTTAGTAACCATATAGTATTGCCAAACCGCAAAAGCAATATCTGAAGTAATATGCTGTTCTATAAAACCACTCCAGATTTTTGTCGCTTTTCCGGTAATAATATCAGCAGCACCCCAAACAGGTGTTACTTCCCCATCATCAGTCCAAGCAGATTCCCAAGGATACATTGCACCTTTGTAACCATTATCGAGGGCTTTTTTACGAGCGCCTTTAATAGTATTGTAGCGATATTCTAACAAACTTTTCGCTATTTCTGGAAATGTATAGGTAAAAAAAGGAAGAATAAATAGTTCGGTATCCCAAAAAGAATGCCCTTTATAGCCTTCACCTAAAAGACCTTTTGCACCAATTCCATATCGCGAATCGTGTTTGGGAGTCATTATCATTAAGTGATATAAAGAAAACCTAATGGCTAATTGATCGAAAGCATTATCACTATCAATTTTTATGTCCATTTGTTGCCAATACTTGCTCCATTTTTTTTCACTTTCTCATATTTATCTTTTGCCTCCGGTATGCCGCCAAGTTTGATATCGACACCGCGTCCAGCCATGTTGGTTGAAATGGTAACTTTTCCTGCCTCCCCCGCCCCGGCAATTATTTCACCTTCGCGTTCATGATTTTTTGCATTCAATATTTCATGAGGGACCCCTTCCTTCTTCAAATAAGCTCCTAAAAGCTCGTTTTTTTCGATGGAAACCGTTCCGATAAGGACTGGTTGCCCGCTCGCATGAAGTTCTTTTACCCTGCGCGCAATCGCCATAAGCTTGCCCTTTTCTGTCTGAAAAATGAGGTCCCCATGGTCAATTCTCTGACCCGGCACATTTGTCGGAACAGATATGGTCTCCAAACCATATACTTTGTAAAATTCTTCCGAGCTCGTTAATGCGGTACCGGTCATTCCCGACAACTTTTTATATA
>JADFSQ010000315.1 GCA_022560715.1 Bacteroidota bacterium | reverse complement strand
TCGGCTACAGAAACACAGATAATAGTATTGCAATTAAATTGAAGCGTTGGTCCAGTCATTGTAATCTCAAGTGTAGCAGCATTTTTTTCGTTATCAAGTAATGCATTGACCAGTTTAGCCGAATAAAAATCCATCACACCAGAAACAGGAACTCCATATTTTTGAAATCCGCTTCTGCCTAAATCCTGTATGGTTGAATAAAAACCTGCTTTAATTACTTTAATCATAAAGCACCTCGCTTTCCAATTGGTAAACACCTGCATTTACTAAAGCGGTAATATCACTGTGCTTCTTTAATGTAATTGGATAAAACTGAATTTTGTCTGTAATATTCGCAAAACAAGGTGTCGTTTTAGATACATCAAAAAAATTAATAGGCGAATTTCCAATTATGTTCCAACCTCCAGGACTTTGCGAAGGATAAACTCCAGTTTGGTTACCTCCAATTGCTACAGCTCCTCTTTCAATTTGTAATCTTGGAGTTTGTTTTCTTGGAAAACACAATTTTTTATTTAGACCTCCCAAATATAAAAATCCTGGTAAAAAGCCTATAAAAAAAACAGTGTAAATCGCTTCAGAATGTATCCTAATAATGTCTTGTTTTGATATCTTTTTTATTAATGAAATCTCTTCTAAATCCAAAGCAAAACTACCTTCATAACACACAGGAATTTTCCATTGCATAAAGGCAGATTTATTTACTTCATTTTTTATCAAATAAATAGCTTTTAACTTCAATATTTCATCATAGACGTTATCTATAGTAGTGTTATAACTAATTAACATTGAGTGATATGAAGACTTTATATCAATTATATCTTTAACTTCTAATTTTTCAAGTTTTTCTTTAAATAAAATGATGTCTTCAAGCGTTTTAATATCAATTTTTGAGGGCCAATCTATTAGAATAGAACGCTCACCAAACTGCTTATATGTGAGTTGAAAATCATTCAAAATACTACTTGACATTAATGTGAGATTGTGCTAATTTTTTGTTTAAATCTTTAATCAAACTTACAGCTTTTGGATTATCACCATGAATACAAAATGTATCAACTATTATCTTTACCTCTACTCCATTTATGGTTTTTACTTTTCGTTGTGTTATCATTCTAAAAATATGATTAAACAGTTCTTCAGAGTCTGATATTATAGCATTTTTCTTATTTCTTGAAACTAAAGTAAGATTATCGTTATAATTTCTATCGGCAAATGCTTCATATACAATTGGGATATTTTCTTTTATAGCCAATTCAGCAATAACCGATTTATAAGGAACATAAAGCTTTATGGGAAGCGATATACTTTTCATAACTTCGATAATAACTGTTGCAATAGATGTATTAGTTACAGCAAGGTTATAGAGTGCTCCATGTGGTTTTATATGGTGTAATGCTGCATTTTCATCTCTTAAAACTGTCATTAAACTGTTAATCTGTTCTCGAATCGATTTAAATAATCCTGCTGAAGATATTTCAATTGGAAGTCGTCCAAAATTTTCTTTATCGGGAAACGAAGGATGCGCTCCTATCTTAACGTCGTATTGTTTAGCAAGTTTTACAACGGTTCTCATGGTCTGTAAATCTCCAGCATGTCCGCCACAAGCAATATTACAAGAAGAAATATAAGGCATTAATTGGGCTTCGTTATTAACGCCTTCACCAACATCTACATTAATATCTATTGTTTGTAACATTATAACAAATTAAATACTTTTAAAATACTCTTTAATCCTAAAAATATAGTTATTGCAAGAATGATAAATCCAAAAATGTTCTGGCTTAGATTATTTCTATGCACTCCTAAAAGAGACTTCTTGTTCATTATCCAAAGCAAAAACCCTGCGATTACTGGTAACAAAATTCCATTTGCCACTTGAGCAAACTTTATAATCTCTATTGATTTTAAACCCAAAGATGAAAACAAAACACCCAAAAACAGAATAAATATCCAAACGCTTCTAAACTTTTTTGAACGCATATTGGTGTTCCAGCCTAAACAACCCGTTGCTACATAAGCTGCTGCCAAAGGTGCTGTGATGGCACTCGTTATTCCTGCGGCAAACAAGCCAATAGCCAGAAAGTACTTTGCAAAACTTCCGAACAGAGGCTCTAATCCTTTAGCCAAATCGGAAGCATTATTGATATCTTGTGTTTGTATTGCTGCTGCCGAAATAATTATGCACATTGACACTATTCCGCCTAATATTACAGCAATAATCGTATCTTTTCTTGCATATTTTAAATCGCTTTCTTTTTTCCATTTTTCTTTAACAAGTGCTGCATGTAAAAACAGATTATAAGGCACTACAGTTGTTCCGATTAAACCAATAATAGTGAGAATACTGTCGTCTGGGAATTTAGGAATAAATGCACCTTTAAATATTTCAGAAAGATTTGGCTTGGTCATGATAGCAGTTACCAAGAAAGCAATACTCATTAAAATTACTAATGACACCAAGGCTCTTTCCAGCACTTTATAATTACCAATATAAAGTACTATAAAAGCAACAATACCTATTATAACACTTAAAGAGTTGATAGATAATCCGCCTATATTGAGTGTAGGGTTTTCCAGAATAGTTTCTAAACCCAAAACACCTCCACTTATATTTCCGGCTTCGTAAGCTGCATTTCCAATAACAATAGCAGAAAGAATCAATAAAATTGCAAAGCCTTTTAGGATTGGATTGTTAATTTCAGTTCTTATAACTTCAGACAATCCTTTTTGAGAGATAATACCCAAACGTGCAGACATTTCTTGCAATATTACAGTTGCGACAATAGATAACACCATTGCCCACAGCAAAGCATAACCAAAATTAACACCTGCAATTGTACAGAGTGTTACAGTTCCTGGACCAATAAAAGCTGCTGCTACTAAAGGTCCCGGGCCTATGTTTTTAAACCAGTTTTTGAGCATAGATAAGTATATGCAGCTAATTTAAGAATTCATTTGGTATAAATTAAAAAAGGTGTGATTTACACCACACCTTTTTAAAATTAATAATAAATATAAATAACATCTACATCTTAATATCTAAAAGCTTTACCTCATTAGCATCTTTATCCAAAAGTATAACCTCGTCGAATCCAGCATTTTTAAATTTTTAGAATTGTGTTGCTGCATCTCCAATAACTAAATAGCACATTTTACTTG
>JADFSQ010000314.1 GCA_022560715.1 Bacteroidota bacterium | reverse complement strand
GGGGCAATGAGTCCCACAGTTGTAAAAAGAGCAGGAATCATATATGCCATAAATAGTCCTGGAACTATTTTGTAAAATTTAGGCCAAAACCCTGTTTTTATAGATTCAGTATAAAAAATCAGCCCTAAAGCCAACATTAATATGCCAAATACAATAGTGTCATCAGTAATTAAGGGAGCGTTTGCCATTTTTTAAATATTAAGCCAATAGGTTAATTTAACATTAAACGAACGTACTCTAGGTGCAAAAACATTATCGGTAAAATAATTATCGTTGTAAACTACAAATAAATCTGATAATGGTGCAAAACGCCATTGCAGTCTTGTATTTATGCTAAAATTATCACGTTGACTGCTATATTGTATAAAGGTAGCCCAAAATAATTTTTTATTAAAAGTAACATCAACTCTTGGACCAATAAGCCAAATTTCAGCATCAGGATAAAGATCCGGTAAATTAATTTTATCGTAATTTATTTGAATTGAAGTCGTAAAATAAGGTTGTAAACGCAGATTCAGTTGCGCTCTCATAGAGTATTTTTTACCATTATAAAATTTACCAATAGATGGCATAAGACTATAAGAAAAACGTTTTCTTTTATCGGAGTTATAACTGGCTTCAAAGCTTGTGTAGTAATAGTCTTGATCCGCAGGAAGTGGTATTGCGTCATCTGTTCCTGTTGGGTCAAATTCATCATATAGATGTGTAAATCTATTAAACATTTCAAATTCTAATCGAGAAGTGTTTTTAAATTCAGCTTGCCAACTTGTTATAAATGTATAATCGGAGTTTTCAAAGTTTAACTCTGGTCGCCAAAGAATAATTGGTGTAACAGATATACTAAGTTTTTGGATTTTACCTTGCTTAGCCCAAAAAACTCTTTCTACTTGTGTAAATGATTTAAAAATATCTGTTCTACGAATAAATCCTAAATCGGATCTAAAATTATCACCAACAAAAGTTCCGCTAAGTCTAATATTCCAGTTTCTACTAGAATAATTCGTTGAAGCTCCAGCCGAAATATCTTTACCATTTACATTTGGTGAAAAGGATTTATGAAAAAAATACTTTCCCACCCAAGTATTATCTTCCGAAGCTAATTTATAATCTATACCTAAAACGCGATTATACTTATCTTCGTTAGCTACAAAATCATAATCTTTAGTAGCTTGCTTATTAATAAACATTACACTTAAACTGGATCGACTAAATATTTTTTGTTGGACAGTTAAAACTGAATTATTTGTAGTTGGTATTTCGTTAACAATATCTTCGGCAGTTTGCATATTTAAAATTCCAAGACGAAGATTGTTATTTACTTTACCACTAAGACGTACACCTGCAATAATATCATTTTCAATACTGTTTCCATCTAAATCTGATCCGATACCAATACGTCTTGAAAAGAAAGGGTTAGCGTCTCTGCTATTCCCAAAATCTCCAAAAAGGTCGCTATTTTCTATAAAAAATTGACGACGTTCTGGTAGGGATATTTCAAAACGTGTTAGGTTAGTAACCTGTTGATCGACCTCAATTTGTGAGAAATCCGGATTAAAAGTAAGATCTAAACTCATACTATTTCCAATAGTAAATTTTACATCACCTCCAATTTTAATATCGCTACCAGATTCATCTGTTTCATAATCTTTGGAGACTAATGTATTTACAAAAGGAATAATAGAGATAGGAGACTTTGATTTTCCTAAAGGTTTTTCAAAAATCATATCTCCCATAAAAGCCAGATTAAAAATAAACTGGTTTTGCGGTATGTTTATCCAAGTATTCATTTCATTATCTTGTGTATCAAAATGGTAGCTATTAAATCGCCATTTGGTTTCGCCTTCGCGATATTTAAAGGCAGATAATGGAATAATCCACTCTATAATATAATGATTGTCGTGTTTTTTTGTTTCGCTTCGCCATTTAGTATCCCAAGCCATATTAAAGCCTCTTATTTCATTGCCACCACCAGAGAGTAACATTTCACGTTTAACACCTTCTGGATTTGTGCCAAAAAGAAATGCATTTGTACCATCATTAAACGTATCGAACATGAGTGTAATGTTATCGTTTCCTCCAGCTCTAAAATCACGTCTTAATGACGGAATTACAAATTGATTTGAAGATGCATTAACCTTTATACCAATATATAAGTTGGTGTCATCAAATAACATTTTTATTTCTGCTTGTTGTTTTGCTTGTAAAGAATCAGTTGGAAAATATTGCCAGAAATTAGTTGCTGCTTTAACTTGGCTCCAGACAGGCTCATTTAATACAGCATCAACAATAATAGGCTCACTTATATATTTTACGTGTACAGTTTTATTTTTTGCTTTTTGTGAAAAACATATTGAAACTGACAGCAAATAGAATAGTAGTAATAAATTTTTCAATATAAAATGGTTAGAACTCAACAAAAATAAAAGAATAAACAATATGACCTTAAGTTTTTGCAAAGATTTAAGATTTTTTTAAATAATGGCTCTAATAATTTGGCATGATATTTGTAAATTTATAGTTTAATTATTTACATTGATTTCTTCAAAAAGTAAAGATTAAATTTTTGGTTGGTTAGTTAAAAAGCATCGTCCCAATTTTCGGGAAGATGCTTTTTTGTATTTTACAAGGAAGTGTTTTATTAATTAATTTTTCAGGCAGTTACATACTTTACTTCTAAATAAGCCATCGAATAAGTTACTTATATCATCTCCATCAGTTCTAAATAAAAAGATATTAAGGTTCAAGCTAATTTGAGACGATTTGTAAGCATATATGTTGCAAGATTAATTCCGTAAGTCGAACTTATAAAATCATTAAATTCTTCAGCAGTTTCTTTAAGCCCAGTTTCATAACGTAAATCCACTCCAAATCTTTTAAATTCTACTTGAATGCCAAACATTAAACTTGTAGTTGTTTTTTCAAAGTTTGTAGGATTAGGATTAGAATTATTATTTGCTCCTTCTAAAGTCATTTTATTAAAAAAGCTAAAACTTGGTCCTATATATATAGCAATTGGATCATATACTTTATATCCAAATAATAGTGGAACGTCAATTTTTGATGCTGACCATTGTGAAGTTTTTGTTGGAAAATCGTAGCTATTTTTGTTAGAAACAAAATTTATTTCAGGTCTTATAAAAAATTTATCAAAAGCGACATTTAT
>JADFSQ010000313.1 GCA_022560715.1 Bacteroidota bacterium | reverse complement strand
TAATGGTTTTAAAACCAAGTTTTGCCCTAATTTCTCTTAACTCTTGTGCTACGAAATGCATAAAATTAATAACGTGCTCTGGTTTGCCTTTGAATTTTTTTCGTAATTCCGGATTTTGGGTTGCAATACCTACAGGACAGGTATTTAAATGGCATACTCGCATCATAATACATCCTGAAGCTACCAGTGGCGCAGTTGCAAACCCGAATTCTTCTGCTCCCAACAAACAGGCAATGGCAACATCTCTACCTGTTTTTAATTGTCCATCGCATTCCAGAACCACTCGATTTCGTAGGTTATTCATCACTAAAGTTTGCTGAGTTTCAGACAGTCCTAATTCCCATGGTAATCCTGCATGTTTTAATGAGGTTAATGGAGATGCTCCAGTTCCTCCGTCATGACCAGAAATCAAAATAACGTCTGCTTTAGCTTTGGCTACACCTGCAGCGACAGTACCAACACCAACTTCGGAAACTAATTTTACATTAATTCTTGCTTCGCGATTGGCAGATTTTAAATCGTAAATGAGTTGTGATAAATCTTCGATAGAATAAATATCGTGATGTGGTGGTGGAGAGATAAGCCCTACATAAGGTGTTGAATTTCTTGTTTTGGCAATTTCAGGATTTACTTTAGATCCTGGCAATTGACCACCTTCGCCAGGTTTAGCTCCTTGAGCCATTTTAATTTGTATTTCGGAAGCATTTGTTAAGTAATTTGAAGTGACTCCAAAACGTCCTGAAGCTACTTGCTTTATCGCACTATTCTTCCAATCGCCATTTGCATGTTTATAAAATCGTTCTTCATTTTCGCCACCTTCACCCGAATTGCTTTTTCCGCCAATTCTGTTCATAGCAACAGCCAGATTTTCATGGGCTTCTTTACTTATCGAACCATAAGACATAGCTCCTGTTTTAAACCGTTTTACAATGGCTGTCCAAGGTTCAACCTCATCTAAAGGAATAGGGTCATAATTTGTAAATTCAAACAAACCTCTTATGGTCATTAACTGTTTGGATTGATTATTTATTAACTCGGAATATTCTTTATAAGTACTGTGTTTATTACTTCTAACCGATTCTTGCAGTTTTGCAATAGACAATGGGTTGAATAAATGGTGTTCGCCATTTCTACGCCATCTATATTGACCTCCAATTTCTAAATCTAATTCGGCAGCAATTGTTTGTTTTTTATATGCTTTAGTATATCGTTTATTGATTTCCTTTTCTATTTCGTGTAGTCCAATCCCTTGAATTCGTGTTACTGTATTAGGAAAATATTTATTAACCACAGTAGTATTTATTCCTATACATTCAAATAGTTGTGAGCCTCTATAAGAGTTAAGGGTGGAGATTCCTATTTTATTCATCACCTTTAAAATGCCTTTACCAACTGCTTTGTTATAGTTTTGTACAGCTTCTTCAGTAGTTATACCTGTTGAGTCTAATTCATTGATGTTATCCTCTATAATTTCGTTAACCATATAAGGATTAATTGCACTTGCACCATAACCAAAAAGTAATGCGAAATGATGTACTTCGCGAGGTTCTGCAGACTCAATAATGATACTCACTTGAGAACGTTTTCCCATCTTTTGCAATCCGTTGCTGATATAGGAACAAGCCAATAATGCTGGTATTGGTGCATATTCTTTATTGACATTTCTATCGGACAAGATGACTATATTAGTTTTGGTGTCTATGGCTTTAGAAACGGTTTCGAGTGTGTGTGTTAAAGCATCTTCCAAACCATTGTGTCCTTTATTTATAGAATATAAAATAGGAATAGATGTTATTTTAAAATCCGGACTTTTGAAGCTTTTTATCTTATCTAGATCTTGTTTGGAAATTACAGGATTACCGATTTTTAGTTTTTTACAATGGTTTTCGTCAATGTCGAAAATATTAAAATCGCTTCCTAAAGTTAAACTAATATCTGTAATTAGCTCTTCACGAATTCCATCTAAAGGCGGATTTGTAACTTGAGCAAAAAGTTGTTTGAAGTAATTATAAAGTAATTGAGGACGATTCGATAAAACGGCAATAGGAGCATCATTTCCCATCGAGCCAATAGGTTCTTTACTGTGTTGAGCCATCGGTAAAATGATAGTACTTATATCTTCTTGGGTGTATCCGAAAATAATCAGTCTTTTTTTTAGCTTTTCTTCATTAAAAAAAACAGGGCAGTCATTATACGGAATGTCTTTAAGATAAACTAAATTTTTGTTTAACCACTTTTTATATGGAAATCTTGATGCGATATTTTCTTTTATTTCTTCATCATTTATTATCCGACCTTGATTCATATCAACCAGAAACATTTTTCCAGGTTCTAATCTGCCATGATACTCTATATTTTTAGGCTCAATATCAATCACTCCAGTTTCTGACGACATGATTACATAGTCGTCCTTTGTAACTGTATATCTTGATGGACGAAGACCATTTCTGTCCAAAACGGCTCCAATATAATTACCATCAGTAAATGGGATTGATGCTGGACCATCCCAAGGTTCCATAAGGCATGAATTATATTCGTAAAATGCTTTTTTGGTACTTGACATTTCTGGATTTTTTTCCCAGGCTTCAGGCACTAACATCATCATAACCTCTGGTAAAGATCGTCCTGTCATTAACAGAAGCTCAACAACCATATCAATTGATGCTGAATCAGATTTTCCTGAAAGTACAATTGGGAAAATATTTTTTATTTCATCACCAAACCAATCACTTTCCATTAATTCTTCTCTTGAAAATAGCCTTGAAATATTTCCTCTTAATGTATTTATCTCTCCATTATGACACATATATCTAAAGGGCTGCGCCAAATCCCAAGTTGGGAATGTATTTGTAGAAAAACGCTGATGTACTAAAGCCAATCGCGTTACTAATGAAGAGTCCTTTAAATCCTCATAGAATAACTTGATATCTTCAGGAATTAAGAGTCCTTTATATATTATTATTTTAGTTGATAAGCTTGGAAGGTAGAAAAAAGTACTTTCTGAAAGTTTAGAGTTATAAATCTCATGCTCTGCTTTTTTTCTTGCAATGAATAATTTTAAATTAAATTGAAAGTCGTCTTGTTTAGGATTAGATTTTCCAATAAAAACCTGCTTAATAAACGGTTGTGTTTTAGCTGCAATCTCGCCTAAAATAGAATTATTTATCGGAACAT
>JADFSQ010000312.1 GCA_022560715.1 Bacteroidota bacterium | reverse complement strand
TTAATGAACACACCTGTTTTTAACCCTTCAGCTACAAATTCTTTACCGAGAAGATAGGTATCACTTTCATAATACAATTTATCGAAATCGACTCCCAAATTTTTATAGGTAATCTCAAAACCATCATAAACCCATTGGTTCATGGTTTTCCAAAGTGTAACCGTTGCTTCGTCTCCTGCTTCCCATTTACGAAGCATGATTTGGGCTTCTTCAGCTATCTTACTATAATTATTAAAATACTCATCTTTGAATTTATCTTTAATAAGTGCTTTCAGCATTGTAACATTGACTTTCCCAAATAAACTTTTATTTTTAATAGAATCTGTTTTTAAGGCTATAGTTTCAATCAAAGCATTAGTAATAGGATCATCGATATTTTTCATCTTTAGATAACTATTTGAAATTTTGTTGATTTCATCATTGCTTTTCGAATCTAACCATTCTTTATATTCTTTTTGAAATTCCTGTTCAAACTTTACATAATAATTCCCAACCAATTTATCGCCTTTTAATCCTGTGCTTTCTGGGGTTTCGCCATTTCCGAAACGTTGCCAAGCCAACATACTTTTACAAATATGAATGCCTCTATCGTTTATAATTTGCGTTTTGTAAACGGTCTTGCCTGATGCTTTTAAAATTTCAGAAACACTATAACCTAACAGGTTGTTTCGAATATGTCCCAAGTGAAGTGGTTTATTTGTATTCGGTGAAGAATACTCTACCATTATTGCTTTTCCGTTAGGTTCTGGCGTTACAAAACCAAAGGTTTCATTGTCTTTAATTGTATTAAAAAAGTTTAGAAAAAAAGCATCAGTAATAACTATATTCAAAAATCCTTTAACGACATTAAACCCTTTAACCTCATCGACATTATTTACTAAATAGTTTCCTAAATCGTCTCCGAGTTGCGCAGGATTCATTTTAATAACTCTTAACATCGGAAATGTTACAACTGTAATATCGCCTTCAAATTCTTTTCGGGTTGCCTGAAATTCTACTGTTTCTAACTCTAAATTATACAGCGTTTTAAACGCCAGTTTTATATTTTGTGATAAGGTTTTTTGAATACTCATTTAAACAAAAAATTAGGAAGCAAAGATAGAACTTTTCTTAATGTGTTTTGAATGGAATAACTGCGATTTGCGAACCCATTTTATTTATAGTTTTCAATACTGAAAACAATACCTGTTAATTCGCTAAAAGCACAAGCAATATTTCATGTTAAATTAATTAACATATTAACATTCAGTTGGTTAATAAAAAAGTGCATTTCATCGATAAAAGTGCACTTTTTCTATTATTTTTACCATTGGTCGATTGGTGTTATTTTCAAAATAAAATAACTTCCCTTTCATCTGATTTTTTGGTAGTAAAACGCCAAAATTAGGCATTTAAATTGCTTTTGATAATTTTGTATGTGTAAAGCTATTAATCGAATTCCGAATTTGATAACACTTTTTTATCGTTATAAGGCAATTAAATTGCTTTATAATTTGCGCTTAATTTTCCTCTCCCTCAAGGCAAGTTTAGGTCATGATTTTAATGTTGTACCTAAAACCACTTGTAATTCATGAAACAGTTAATTACTTTAACTGCATTATTATTAACTATTATCTCTAGTTTTTCGCAAACTCAAGAGCAAGATAGTCTTACCATACAATTAGCGTATCAAAAGCAAGATTCTTCTAAAGTTGACACCTCAATACAGCTCATCAAATCTTATTATACCACAAACGATTTAAAAAAGGCACTCCAGCATATTGGTTTAAGTGAAAAATTATCTATATCACTTAAATACCATAAAGGCACAGCAGAAGTAAAGTATTACAAGGCTTTGGTTTACTCAAAAAAAGACGACTATTTTAATGCTTATGACAATTTCAACAAATCGCTTCAATTATTTGCGCTTATAAAAGATTCTTTAGGAATTGCCAAAGTGAATAATGGCATTGGGTTGATAGAAATAAAACGTGGTAATTTTAATAGAGGTCTTAAATACTCATTATCTGCAATAGATATTTTTGAACGAAGAAATTTAAAATACGAATTAGGTTTAGCATACAATAATTTATCTGAAGCTTACTTTAGCACCAAACAGTTTGACAAAGCTTTAGATTTTAACATTAAAGCACTTCAAGTTAGAGAACAATTACAAGATAGTGTTGGTGTAATTTCTTCAACAAAAAATATTGCTCAATTATATTCTATGCGTAAAGAGCATCGAAAAGCTATTGAATATTATGAAAAAACACTGCGTTATCTCGATGTAAAAAAGGATAAAGAGATTAGAGGCGATGTACTGCCTACAATTGGCGCAGAATATTTAAAGTTTAACGATATTAAAAATGCCACAACCTATTTGTTGCAAGGATTAAGGCTAAATAAAAGTATTAACAACAAGAATGGAATCTTAAAAACCTATAATAGTTTAGCAAACTTAAACTTGAAACGCAATAAAATAAGATTGGCAGAAACTCAATTAGATAAAGCCTTTGCGCTAACCAGACAAGTAGATAACGAAACCGAATTATTAGAAAATTATAGATTACGAATTACTTTATATTCAGCAAAAAGAGATTACAGAAAAGCGTTTCATTGGCAAAATAAATACCACGATCTTAAAGATAAAATAGAAAAAGAAAACGCTATTCCTATTGTAATTGAAGATCCTTTAGATTTTGAAATGCCTATAAATTCTATTTCAATTCCTCAAGATATTTATAAAAACGGAAGCGAATCGGCAAAAAAATTGAAACTTTATATTTATGGTCTCATTGTATTACTAATTATTTTAAGTGCTGTTTTAATTGGATTACTACTTCATAAAAAAAGTAAAAAAGATAACATTTCTGGGTTGAAAGAAAAAGTAAAATCGTTTGATAATGATTATCAAGTGCTTTTAAAGAAAAATAAAGAATTGGAAGAAACCAATCAAGTTAAGGACAGATTGTTCTCAATAGTTTCTCACGATTTAAAGGATTCAATCACTTCTATAAAAGCTTTTTTAGATTTACTGAAAGAAGACAGTATTAGTCAGGAAGAGTTTAACGACCTTATTCCTGAACTTAGCGAAAATGCAGATAGTGCAGCTGCATTATTATTAAATTTACTGAATTGGTCCAAGTCTCAAATGCAGAATTTAGAACCAAAACCAGAACAATTTAATATCCAAGATGTCTTTA
>JADFSQ010000311.1 GCA_022560715.1 Bacteroidota bacterium | reverse complement strand
AACTAATGCGAAACGAAAATTGATATTTTATAAGAGTTTAGGCGTTTCTACTTTCAAATTATTTTCTGTTCTCTTCATGGTTGATATTATTATCACAATTACTTTTATTACAGTTATAAAAGAATTTATCTGATTTTAACAAACTAAAATCCAAAATTGTATTTTGCATTCTCATTTTCTAAAGTATGCAAAACTCTTCTTTTAAAAAACTAGGTTTTATTTTAGGACCTTTATTATTTGTACTCACGCTTCTATTTGTTCATCCAGAAGGACTTTCAAAAGAAGCCAATGCTGTTTTAGCTACTACACTTTGGGTTGCGATTTGGTGGATTTTAGAAGTTGTGCCTATTGCTGTAACTTCGTTATTACCAATTATTTTATTCCCAATTACCGGCGCATTAAAAATTGGTGAAACTACAGCATCTTATGGTCACAAATATGTGTTTTTATATATTGGCGGTTTTATTCTTGCGATTGCCATCGAAAAATGGAATTTACACAAACGCATTGCGTTAACGATAATTAATATAATTGGTACAAGTATAAGCCGAATTATTCTTGGCTTTATGGTTGCTACTGCTTTTTTATCGATGTGGATTTCGAATACTGCTACAACGGTTATGATGCTACCAATTGGTATGGCAATAATTTCGCAATTAAAAAACAATCCAAATACTGTTGAAGACGAAAATACAACCTTTGGTAAAGCATTGATGCTGGCTATTGCTTATAGTGCGTCGATTGGCGGAATCGCTACACTAATTGGTACGCCTCCAAATTTAATTCTCGCAGGAATCTTGGAAGACCATTTTAATATAGAACTCACATTTTCTAAATGGATTATTTTTGGATTGCCAATATCAATACTCCTATTATTTATTTGCTGGAATTATTTAACCAAAGTAGCTTTTACCTTTAAGCAAAAAGAATTCCCTGGCGGAAAAGCCGAAATACAAAAACAAATTCGGCAATTAGGCAAGATGAGCTATGAAGAAAAAACGGTACTCATTGTATTTGTAGCAACTGCTTTTTTATGGGTTACGAGATCGTTTATTCTCAAACATATTATTCCTGCTATAGACGATACTATTATTGCATTAGTTAGTGCTTTTGCGTTGTTTCTATTGCCTTCAAAAAACAAAAAGGGAACACGTATTTTGGATTGGGAAAGTGCTGTAAAATTACCTTGGGGAATTTTACTCTTATTTGGTGGTGGTCTGGCATTAGCTCAAGGCTTTACAACAAGTGGATTGGCAGTTTGGATTGGCTCTCAAATCTCTTTGATTGAAAACTTACCTTTATTTTTGTTACTCTTTATTATAATTTTTGCGGTGAATTTCCTAACTGAAATCACTTCAAACCTTGCAACTACAGCAATGCTTTTACCCATTATTGCTCCAATAGCATTGACTTTAGATGTACATCCTTTTACACTAATGGTTGGCGTTACTGTAGCCGCATCTTGTGCATTTATGCTTCCAGTTGCTACACCTCCAAACGCTGTGGTTTTTGGTTCTGGTTATTTAAAAATTCCTGATATGATGAAAACTGGAATATGGATGAATATAATTTCTATTATCCTCTTAACACTAATAACCTATTATCTTTTACCAATACTTTGGGATTTTGATGTTTTGATATTTCCTGAAGAATTAAAAATTAATTCAACTCCCTGATATTGAACTTTAATAATTCTTATTAGCCACATTTAGAAGACCCACAATCTATACATGTTAAACAACCTTCCTGATAGATTAAGTTTTCAGAATTACAATTGCTACACTCTTGTCCTTTAGCTTTTGTCCCATCTTCAACATAACGTTTTAAAGTGCGTACAACTCCATTTTTCCAAGTATTAATAGATTCACTATCTAATTGAAGGCTATTAATTAAGTCCACAATTTTATCGATTGGCATGCCATGACGAAGCGTACTTGAAAAAAGTTTTGCATAATTCCAAAACTCTGGATTAAACTTATGTGACAAGCCTTCGATTGTGGTTTTATAGCCTCTTTTGTTTTTATACTGAAAATCGTAACGCGAATTTCCTTCTTCATCCCTGTTTTTAATAATCACACCTTTATTTACCCAACGTGGAATTAAAATACCATCCTCATCATCTGCAAGTCCTGTAAAAATCTCATAAGGCTTCCCTTCTATCAATCCTATAAAAGCAATCCATTTTTCTTTGTTATTCTGAAAACGCACAACATCTGTTTCTAAAATTTGCGGACGCTTAACAGGAAGTGTTGTTAGGATTTTTTGACCAGAGTCTTTTTTTTCTTCGTTAGAAATAAGTACTCCCGAACGAGATCCATCTCTATAAACCGTAACTCCCTTGCAACCAAATTCCCAAGCTTTAAAATACAACTCTCCCACTAAATCTTCAGTAGCATTGTTAGGTAAATTAATCGTAACACTTATGGAATGGTCTATCCATTTTTGTATAGCTCCTTGCATTTGCACTTTACTCAACCAATTCACATCGTTTGAAGTTGCATTATAGTAAGGCGATTCTGCAATTAAAACGTCTAATTCTTTTTGTTCGTAATTCCTACTTGTATCATATCCATTAACTTCCATCCATTGTTTAAACTTATGATGAAACACGACATATTCTTCCCATGAATCTCCGACTTCATCAACAAAATCTATATGTACATTTTTATCGTTTGGGTTTACTTTCCTTCTACGTTTATAAACAGGAAGAAAAGCTGGCTCTATTCCAGAAGTGGTTTGAGTCATTAAACTTGTTGTTCCTGTTGGTGCAATAGTTAGCAATGCTATATTACGACGACCATACTCCAACATTTCGTAATATAATTTTTCATCGGCTTGTTTTAATCGTTGAATAAATGGATTATCTTTTTCGCGTTCTGAATCAAAAATAGCGAATGCTCCACGCTCTTTTGCTGTATGAACCGAAGCACGATATGTTTCAATCGCAACTGTTTTATGAATTTCTGTTGAAAATTCATTCCCTTTTACACTTCCATATTGAATACCTAAAGCTGCAAGCATATCACCTTCAGCAGTAATACCAATCCCCATACGTCGTCCTTCTTTTGCTTTATTTCTTATATTAACCCAAAGGTTAAGTTCGGTTAGTTTTATTTCATCAGTTTCTGGATCTGCTTCTATTTTTTTTATGATGGTATCTATTTTCTCAAGCTCTAAATCAATAA
>JADFSQ010000310.1 GCA_022560715.1 Bacteroidota bacterium | reverse complement strand
CACAATATGAATATCAAAAAATTTGAACAATTGTATATTTAGGTATAATAAACCCCGAATCGAGCAAAAACATACACATATTATGAGTATTCATAATTTGTGTTTGGATAAGATTAGAGAGAAGTTTCCTGAATGATTGACTTTGTAAGAAAAATACACTAACTTCGTTCTTGTCTGCCGATAGGCAGGTAACAGTCGATAAACAAACATTGTAACGTTTTTTATCTTAACATTAGTGGTAATTAAAAAATCGAAAAAAATGAGAAAGACACTTTTCTTAACATTGATTTTAAGTGGATTATTATTCGCTTGTCAAGGCAACAAAAAAGAAGTTAAAGAACCGAAAACCGTTAAAGTTGAAAAAGTCAATAATACTGAAAAAATAGAAAGAATTTTCGAAGAGTTTAAGACTTTATATAGTGAACTATTGGAATTTAAAGACAAATCAAACTTCAAGAAATATGGATTTGGTCAAGGTGGACCATATCACGTTTGGTTGACAAAAGTAAAAAACCTAAAAGAAAATCCGGACTCTAAATTACTAATACAAAAAGATGTTATAGCAAGATATTTGGAACAATTAGGTTTAGCTTACGTAGGCTCAAAAGGAAAAGAAACGGAAGTTACTAAAAGTTTCAATAAGTTATTTTCAAATGTAATTTCTTTTAACCCAGTTGAGAAAGTTGAAACTACGTCAGGAAACAGTAATTACGACAAATCAAAATCGGAATCTGAACAATTTGAATTTACAATTGAAAATAGTGAAAACTCAAGTTCTAAAGCCATGGTGAAAGGTTTATCTGAATATTCAACCGCTGAGCTCATAAAATTACCATCATTAAAAAGACAAATTCTAAGAATAACTGTTCCAACAGAAATATCAAAAGAACAGCTTGAAAACACCCTTAAATATGTCGTATCACTAAGAACTAAAGAGGATAATGACCTCGATGAAATTATAATATTTGCATATGACAATAAGAACGATATTGACTCATTTTACACTTTTGGAAAATTAATATGGGCTCCAAATGGTGAGTTGGGTAATATAACTCCAGAAATTGCAAAAAATAACATACGAGATAACTATAAATTTGATATTGATATAAAGGGGAAAGTTGGAAATATAAAGAAAACAGATATTCCAAGTAAAAGAGAATTAGAAATTTACAATGAAATTATGAGCGAAAAATATTGGGGTATGCAAGAGGAAGATTTCTTACCAATAGTTATGAAAAAATTCAACATAAAAACTGAAAAGGAACTAAGAGATATTCATTTGAAAGTTATGGCTTATAAACTATTTTAACCACCACTAACAATGCATAACCAAAATTGCTAAATCAAGTAAAATAGAATGTTTCTAAAACAAAAATATAATATATTTAAACATCGAAAAATTGCAATAACCAAATCGCAACTTTGGTTATTCTAACCCGTTAAACGAAACATTCAATTTTATTCAAAAAGCATATTGATTTCAAATGTTTTTTGAACCCAAAAGTTTACTATTTTCCCAATAACCCAATAACTAAATTATAGTAGATTGTCCTAAATGTATGTTTGTAAAGTTAAGGTTACTATCGTTTGGGTTATTGATAACATCTTCAATAAAATCACCAACTTTACTGGTCGAAATATTATCGTATTTAGTATTCAAATCTGGTGTGGTAACATGTAACTTCAAGGATTTTTCAACGGCATCCCGAATTAATTCAGCTTCATCATTCAATTTAAAATGGTCTAACAGCATTGCTGCCGATAAAATAGAAGCAATTGGGTTTGCAATGCCTTTTCCCTTGGCTTGTGAATATGAACCATGAATAGGTTCGAACATGGCATATTTATCTCCAATTGAAGCCGATGCTAATAAACCAATAGAACCTCCAATAACACTGGCTTCGTCACTTATAATGTCGCCGAACATATTTTCGGTAAGTATAACATCAAACTGTTTTGGATTTAAAATGAGTTGCATCGCAGCATTATCTACAAATAAGAAATTCAATTCAACATCGGAATATTGTGCTGCAATTTCGGCAACTACTTTACGCCAAAGTCTTGAGCTTTCTAAAACATTGGCTTTATCTACCAAAGTGACTTTATGTTGTCTGGATTGTGCTGCTTTAAAAGCTAAATGTGTAATGCGTTCAATTTCGTATCGAGAATATTCACACAAATCGGAAGCTGTATTACCATCGTCACTTAATTTCTTCTTCCCAAAATAAATACCTCCTGTTAATTCACGATAAATAATAATGTCAGTACCTTCAATAATTTTTCTCTTTAAAGGCGATTTGCTCAACAGAGTTTCGTATGCTTTCACAGGTCTGATATTGGCAAATAAACCCAGTTCCTTACGCAGTTTTAAAAGCCCTTGTTCTGGTCGAATTTTAGCCGAAGGGTCGTTATCGTACTTAGGGTCTCCAATGGCTCCAAACAAAATGGCATCACTGGATTTACAAATATTATATGTTGCTTCTTTTATCATCCTTCTCTGTTCATCTACTACAGCCTTCAATAATGGCCCTATTTTGATAACGTATTCTTCTCTCTTATTCTTTTCTTTATTTTCCATTTTATGCCGGCGGTGTGTTCTGTAACCTTATCCAAAATACTCCGAAGGCTACGAATAGGATTAGCAAGTACATATACTGTCTGGACAGAAAGCCCATAACTCCTAATAAGATTCCAAGAATCCCTGCGGTGAAACTTGCAAATATCCAGGCGCGCACAGCTTCTTTTCCCTCAGCTATAGAACCTATGAAAGATATAGCCCAGATGGCTAGTAAGATCATTGGGAAGAAAAGCCCTCCACTTGCCGAGTTGTTTACAAACTGAAAAATAGTAAATAGATCCTGGGTGTCATTTACTGTTGGAAGTGTGAAGTTGTTTGGCATTATAATTTACCTCTGCTTATACTACTCAACCAAGTGAAGATTAAGGCCACTGCAACCGTAACAAATCCAACTATAAACATTATATTTCCAACGGCAAGTGGAACTCCAAAGTCAAGTAAAACATTCTGGAACACATTACTAAATAATGTAAGGGTCCCAAAGATTAAATTAATAGCCACGAATGCTGCGCCGAAGGCCACATCAAATGCTCCTTTGAAAGATAGTCCTCCTCCACTAGTTGTTTCATCCAATAATATTCTAACCGGTTCTGTAAAATTACCAAGCAGA